>VGFD01000051.1 GCA_016868975.1 Armatimonadota bacterium
TTTGACGGTAACCCGGCACCAGTGGAAGGACGCGGAGGGATCAGCCCTGCCGGGGATCCGTGAACCCGCTCCGGGAGGGCTGCGCCCGGCCTTGCAGAAACGCCCATCCATGGAGCGGCGGCGGTTCGCGGATTACGAGATGGAGAACAAGCTGGGGGCCGGTGCCATGGGCGAGGTGTGGCGCGCCACCGACCTGCGGCTGGCGCGTCCCGTGGCGCTCAAGCTGCTCTCCCCTGCCCGCGTGTCCGATGAAGCGGCGCGGATCCGCTTCTTCCGCGAGGCGCGCGCGTCCAGCGCACTCAACCATCCCAACATCGTCACCGTGTTCGAGGCCGGCGAGTGGGAGCAGCAGCCGTTTCTCGCCATCGAGCTGATCGAGGGCCAGACCCTCCGCGAGATGCTCGGACAGGGCGCCCTCCCCCGACCCCAGGCGCTCGAAGTGGCCCGCCAGATGTTGCGCGGGCTGGCCGTGGCGCACGCGGCCGGCATCATCCACCGCGACATCAAGCCCGAGAACGTGATGGTGCGCCGTGACGGCTTCGTGAAAGTCCTCGACTTCGGGCTGGCCGAGATGCTCATCACCGAGGACGAGCGCCTCACTCGCACCAACACGGTGGTCGGCACGCCGCTCTACATGTCCCCCGAGCAGGCCATGGGCAAGCCGCTGGACGAGCGCACCGACGTGTTCAGCGCCGCCTCGGTCATCTACGAGATGCTGGCCGGTCGCCCACCCATCCAATCCGAGGTGTTCTACGAGATCATCAACGAGTTGTTGGAGCGCGATCCACCGCCCATCAACGGCGTGTCCACGGATCTCAATGACCTCCTCAAGAAGGCGCTGCAAAGGAATCGCGACCGCCGCTACCGCGACGCCCGGTCGTTCTTCGACGCGCTCACCGCCATCACCAGTGAACGCCCGGATCGCGATCAAGCCGAGCGCCCGGCGGAGGAAGCGAGCCTGATCGTGCTGCCCCTCACCGCGTCTCAAGAAGACGAAGAGGTGGCTGACGGCATCGTTGACGAGATCATCACCAGCCTGGAAAAGATCCAGGGACTTCGCGTGATCGCCCGCAGCACCGCCATGCGCTACCGCGGCCAGGACGCCCGCGCCGTGGGCCGCGAGTTGAACGTGGGCCTCGCCCTGGAGGGCACCCTGCGGCGCAGCGGAGGCCGCGTGCGGGTGACCGCGGGGATGATCGACGCGCGCAGCGGCTTCCGCGTGTGGGGCGACCGCTTCGAGTCGCGCCTCTCGGACATCTTCGACATGCAGGACGACATCGCGGGCGGCATCGTGCGCGCGTTGAAAGCCCGCTTCTCGGCCATCGCGTCCCTGGCGCAGGGCGCGACGGTGGCCGTCGACACCGAAGCCAACGAGCACTATTACCGCGGCATCTCCCTGCTCGGCACATTATCCCCCGACCACGTCGCCAACGCGGTGGACGCCCTGCAGAAGGCGGTGGCGCTGCAGCCCGACTTCGCCCCGGCGCACGCGCGACTCGCCGAGGCCTTGTTCCACCACACGCAGATGTTTCCCGAGGCCAACTACGCGAGCACCGCCCGGCGCGCCTATGAAGAAGCGACCCGGGCGCTCGAGCTGGATCCGTCCAATGCGGACGCGTTGTTTGCCCTCGGCATGGTGCATCTCTCGGATCCGCGTCTGGATCTGGTGAGGGCCCGCGCGTACATGCGCCGCGCGCTGGAGCAATCCCCGAATTTCGTGCCCGCGCTGTCCTGGCTGGCCTACATCCAGGTGTTGCGCGGCCATGCCGAGGAAACGGAATCCCTGGCGCGGCGGGCCATCGCACGCGATCCGCAAAGCTCGAACCACTACATCTGGCTGGGCATCAGTCTTTTTTCCCAGGGGAATTTCGAGGGCGCGGCGGACGCCTTCGAGCGCACGCTGCGGCTTGAGCCGCGCAATCCGTTCCCCAACGCCTGCCTCGTCATTCTTGACACTTTCCGCGGCCGGCTGCGCGACGCCGAGCGCATGGTGCGTTTCGTGGAGACTTTCGGAGAAAATCATCCGGTGCTGAAGGCAGCCCTCCTCATCTACCAGGCGCGCGCGGAAGGCCTCACTTTGAACGACGTCTCCGAGCGCGACCTTACCCGGCTGCGCAGCCACCTCGTCTCCGCGCGCTTCACGGCCGACATCCCCGCCCTGCACGGGGACGCCGAAACCGCCGTGGAGTGGCTGCGCGTGGCCTTCAAGCGCGGGGACCGCAACGTCGCCATGCTCGACAGCGACCCGTTTCTGGAGCCCATCCGCAACACGCCGGCGTTCAAGGCCTACCGCGAGGAGATGCGCGCCGCCCTTGAAGCCGACGCGGAAATCGCGGTGGTATGAACCAGCGTTACGTCCTCGTGGGCCTCTCGCGGCTCACCGCGCGCGTGGCCGAAGCGCTCGCCCCCGACAAGAACCGCGTCGTGGTGCTTTACTCCCCCGAGGAGGCCTCGCTGCTGCCGTTGCTCCACCCGGAGGTGAACAGCATCCTGATGACCGACCGTCACCAGGGCCTGCGCGACGCCGTGTTGACCGAGGCCGACAGCCTCCTCGCGCTCTCCGACGATGACATGCAGAACCTGCGCGTGGCGCTGACCGGCCACGAGATTGCGCCGGACGTGCCGGTCGTGCTGCGCACCTTCGATCCCACGCTGGCCGAGGCCATGGAGCGCTGGCTCAACATCCGCCGCGCGTACAGCGTCTCCTCGCTGTCCGCGCCGGCCTTCGTGGCGGCCACCCTGGCCGACCGCGTGCTGGAGACGCTCAACATCGGCGACGAGCAGGTGCTGCTTTGCGAGATTACCGTGGAGCAAGGCTCGCGGCTGGCCGGCGCGTCGCTCGGAAGCGTGCGGGAAAGCGCCGGCTGCGACGTGCTGGCCGTCGCCTCCGGAGATTCGTGGACGCGCTGCCCGGGAGACGACCGCCGACTCCTGGCCGGGGATCGTCTCCTGGCCGGAGGCCTGCTCATGGACGTGCTGCGCCTCGCGCGCGACAATGCGCTGTCGGGCATGCGACGCCAGGAAACGGCAACCGGCCGACGCGGCGGCTGGCGTCCGCGGCGCTCGGCGGTGACCCTCCTCCCGGTCGCGGTGGCGCTCCTGCTCCTCGTGTTCGTGTTCGCGGTCCTGGTGTTCTGGCGCAACAACCAGCAGCCCGAGCTGTCGTTCATGCAGGCGCTCTACTTCGTGGTGGCGACCGCAACCACCATCGGCTACGGGGACATCAACCTGCGTGATGAGCGCCCCTGGCTCCAGGCGTTCGGCATCCTGGTGATGCTCTCGTCGGCGGCGCTCATGGCGGTGCTCTACTCCCACCTCGCCGCGCTGCTCACCGCCGACCGGCTGCGCGAGCGGCATGGCCGCATGGCCCGCGGCATGTCAGGACACGTGGTGATCAGCGGCCTGGGAAACGTGGGATATCGCGTGGAGCAGTTGCTGGGCCGACTGGACATCCCCACGGTGGTCGTGGAGCGCGACGGAGGCGGACGCTTCCTCGACGCGGTGTCGACTCGAGCGGTCGTCCTGCTGGGGGACGCGCGGCTCCCCGAGAGCCTGATGGACGCCAGCGCCGACCGCGCGTTCGCCTTCATCGGCTCCACGAACGACGACCTGGCGAACATCCAGGCCTGCCTCCAGGTGCGCAAGATGAATCCCGCGACGCACACGGTCATGCGGATTTTTGACGGACAGCTGGCCGACCGCCTGGGACAGGTGGTCAGCGGGAGCGCCATCGTGAATCCGCTGGCGGTTGCGGCCAGCGCCTTCGTGGGCGCGGCCACCGGCGGCACGGCGGCGCGGCGCGTCGCCGTGGGCGGCCAGGAATACGTCGCGTTCCGACACAGGCTGGGGCGCGCGGTCAGCGGAGACGAGCTGCGCGAGTGGCGTCAGGCCCAGGTCCACGTCCTGGCCAGCCGCAGCGCCGACGGCGTGCGGGGCGCGTGGCCCATTCCCGCGACCATCCCGGCCGACGCGCAGATCGTGGTGAGCGGCCCGGAGGACGCGGTGCGCGCCCGACTGGCGAAGGAATAGCCGCTCGGGGCGCGGTACATTCGCTCAGCTCATGCCGACCGTCCGGTTTACCAATCACCTGCTGTACATCATCCAGGCCCTGTCGGGCGGTTAGGAATTATTGATGAGCAGCGAGGTGGACGATACTCCCCTTGCCCGCGCCGCCATTCGTCTTGCGGCGTGGTTTGAGCACTGGTTTCCGGACGCGTTCAGTTTTGCCATCCTCACCGTCGCCGTGGTGTACCTGCTGGGCTGCGCCATCGGCAATCCGCCGATGAAAATGGCGCTGTTTTTCGGCGAAGGATTCTGGAAGCTCATCGAGTTCACCATGCAGATGGTGATGATTATCGTGAGCGGATATGCGCTGGCCACGGCACCTCCCATTCACCGGGTCATCGTGCGCATGGCCAGCGTGCCGAAAACACCGCGCGGCGCCGTCGCCTACATCGCGCTGTTCTCGATGCTCAGCTCGCTGCTTTCGTGGTCGTTTTCGCTGATTTTTAGCGGGCTGCTGGCCCGCGAGGTGGCCCACCGCGTGAAGGGCACGGATTATCGGGCAGCGGGCGCCGCAGCCTACATGGGGCTGGGCAGCGTGTGGGCGCTGGGGCTCTCGTCGAGCGCCGCGATCCTGATGGCCACCAACGCGCCGGCGCGCGCCGATCTCTTCAAGGTCAGCGGCATCATCCCGTACAGCGAGACAATATTTTCCTGGCAGAGCATGGTGATGGCGGTCGTTTTGATCATCGCTTCGATGATCGTGGCGTACGTGTCGGCGCCCCGTCCGGAAAATGCCCGCGACGCGGAGAGCCTGGGCGTGTCGATTGCCGAGGCAGAGGCCCCGCGTGAGGAGGCGGCAACGCCCGCTGAGCGGATGGACCGGCACCCCGTCTTGACCCTCTGCATCGTCCTCGTCGGCGGGCTTTACATGATCGACGTGCTGCGCGCGGGCGGGCCGGGCGCGCTCACCGAGCTGCCTAATTATATTTTATTGTTTTTGCTGCTCGGCTTGCTGCTGCACTGGTCGCCGAAGTCGTTCACCCAGGCGGTGGTGAAATCCGCGCCGGCCTGCGCGGGCGTGCTGTTGCAATATCCCCTGTACGCCGGGGCGGCCCGCATGATCACTGAGTCCGGTATTTCCCACCACCTGTCGGAATTCTTCGTGGCGCACTCGACGCACAGCACCTTTCCGCTGCTGGTGGGGGTGTATTCCGCGGTGCTCGGGTTGTTCGTGCCTAGCGCCGGCGGCAAGTGGCTCATCGAAGCGCCCTACTTGATGGGGGCGGCCAATCAATTGCAGTGCAACCTTGGCTGGGTGGTGCAGACGTACAACGCGGCGGAGGCGCTGCCCAATTTAATCCATCCATTCTGGATGCTGCCGCTGCTGGGAATCCTGCACCTGCGCGCGCGAGACATCGTGGGATATTCGGCGGTTCAGTTCATCGTGCACGTGCCGCTGGTGATGCTGCTGGTGTGGGCCCTCAACCTCACCATGCCGTATATCCCGCCGATTCCTCCGCCGTCATGACGCGCAAGATTCTCGCATGGTGCGTCCACCTTTACACCGGCATGGGCCTCGTGTGCGCCGCCGCCATCGCGCTGTGCATTTTCCGCGGCACTCCGGAGGACATCCGCCAGGCATTCCTGTGGATGCTGCTGGCCACCCTCATCGACGCCACCGACGGCACCCTGGCGCGCGCGGCGGACGTCAAGCACGTCCTGCCGGGGTTTGACGGCCGCCGCCTCGACGATCTCATCGACTTCCAGACGTACACCACGCTGCCGCTGCTGCTCATCTGGCGGACCGCGGTCCTGCCGCCGGGGTACGAGGCGTGGCTGCTCCTGGCACTGCTGGCCAGTGGCTACGGCTTCTCACAGGCGGAGGCCAAGACCGAGGACGGCTTCTTCCTGGGCTTCCCCTCCTACTGGAACATCGTGGCGTTCTACCTCTACATGCTCGGCCTGCCGCCGTTCCTGGCGCTCGGCATCGTCGTCGTCTGCGCGGTCTTGACCTTTGTGCCCACGAAGTATCTGTATCCTTCCATCGGCGGACCGCTCAGCAAGGTGACCATCGGGCTCGGCGCGGTGTGGACCGTGATTGTGTTGATCATCCTCTCGGGGAAAGCGCCCAACAGCGGAGAGCTTGTGTGGATTTCGCTGTTCTATCCGATGTACTACATGGGAGCGTCCTGGCTGATCAGTCTGCGAGGGGCCCGAACGGGATAACGTCGCGGTTGCGGCGAATCAAGCGGGTGTCTCCCAAAGAGACACCGTTCAGGGACTGAGGTGAGCGCCGCTTGGATCATAAGCCAACTGTGATGATCGTCGACGACGACGCGGACATCCGCCGACTGCTGGCGGTGGTCTTGCGCACCGCCGGCCGCGTCGTCTTTACCGCCGCCAACGGGCAGGAAGCGCTCACCCTGCTGCACGGGGACAATCCGCGCCCCTGTATCATCCTGCTGGACCTGATGATGCCGGTGATGGACGGGCTCCAGTTTCGCCAGGAGCAATTGGACGACCCGAGCGTCAGCGACATCCCCGTGGTGTTGTTCTCGGCGCTCAACGAAGTGGTGGAGCGCGCCCGCGAGTTGAACGCGGCGGGCTACGTGAAGAAACCGTTCGACCCGGACAAGGTGGTCGAGATGCTCGACTGCCGCTGCCAGACCCTTGGGCTCCACTGCTGACAACGATCCCGGCTTCCCCTCCGGCGCGTGGGTCGGTTTTTATACGTATTACGCGCGCGACATCCGCCACCGCATGGAGCTGCACCTCACTTTCGAGCGCTCGGCGGTGCGCGGGGACGGGATCGACGACGTCGGCAAGTTCACCATCCAGGGACGCTATGCCACCGACACGCGGGAGTGCCACTGGCAGAAGTCCTACCTGGGGAGCCACCAGGTATTTTACCGGGGCGCCCAGCGGGGTAGGATGATCGCGGGCCGGTGGGAGATCGGCACTTCCATGTCGGGGAGTTTCTGCATCTGGCCCAGGGCCTTTGGCGAGCTTACCGGCGAGTTCTTCGTGGAGGAAGAAGAGGCGGAGAGCCCCGTATCCGACGCCCTGGCGGAAGCGGTCCGAACGAGCAAGGCGGGGGTCGCCAATGATCTCTTGAACGGCGCTGCAATCCTATTCGGATTCGCTGACCGAGGTGGACACGCTGGTCAGCACGACGCGTGACGAGCTGGCGTCACTCGCAAGAGCGCTACACCGGCTCGACGAAGTCCTCGCGGGGGTCGAACTGGCCTTCCCACTTGGCGACCACCACCGTGGCCAGGCAGTTGCCGAGGACGTTGACCGCCGTGCGGGCCATGTCCATCAGCTCGTCGACGCCCAGGATCATGCCGACCGCTTCCACCGGGAGGCCGAAGGTGGCCAGCGTGCCGGCCAGGATCACCAGAGACGCGCGGGGCACGCCCGCCACGCCCTTGCTGGTCAGCATCAGGGTGAGCATCATCACGATCTGCTGGCCAAACGACATCGGCTGGCCCGCCGCCTGGGCCACGAAAATCGCGGCCAGGGCTAGATAAAGCGTGGTGCCGTCCAGGTTGAAGCTGTAGCCGGTGGGCAATACGAAGGAGACGATTTTTCGAGGTACGCCCATCGCTTCCATGTTTTCCATGGCCAGCGGCAGCGCGGCTTCGCTGCTCGTCGTGGAAAAGGCGATGATCATCGGCTCTTTCACCGCGCGGAAAAATGCCTTCAGCGGGAGCCGGATGATAAAGGCCACCGTCCCTAAAACCACCACGACGAACACGATCAGCGCAAGGTACAGGGTGAGAATCAGCAGGCCGAGATTCTTCAGAATGTGCAGCCCGTGCGCGCCCACAGTGGCAGCGATTGCGGCGCACACGCCGAAGGGCGCGTAGTGCATGATGAAGTTGGTGAACTTAAACATCACTTCCGCGAGGCTCTCGCACCACACGTATATGGGCTCCGCCTTGGCGCCGGCCGCCATCACGCCCATGCTGAAAATCACCGTGAAAACCACGATCTGCAAGACGTCCCCGCGGGCCATCGCGTCGATGATTGAGGTGGGAAACATGTGCAGCAGGATCTCAGTGAACGTCTGCGGCTTCTGGGCCGGAATATCGGCCCCGGGGTCCGGCACGATGTTGATCCCCGCGCCCGGCTGCATCAGGTTGACGGCGGCCAGGCCGATGAAGAGCGCGATGGTGGTCACGATCTCGAAATAGATGAGCGCCTTCAGGCCCATGCGCCCGAAGGCTTTCAGCGACCCCGTGCCCGCGATCCCAACCACCAGCGTCGCGAACACCAGGGGCGCGATGATCGCCTTGATGAGGCTCAGGAACAGCTTTCCGAAGGGCTTCAGCGCGATGCCGATCTGCGGCATGAAGTGCCCAACGGCGACTCCGACAAGGAGGCCGATGAAAATCTGCATGGTGAGGGACGGCATCTTGAACTTCATGGCGAATCCGCAGCATAGCAGAGCCGGCCTTGAATTGCTGTAAACAGAAGTTTAACGTTCCGACCAGGGCCGCGAAGGACGCTCGGGCGCGCTCGCGAAGTCTGGGCCACCTCTGAAGGGACCACAGGTCATGCAGCACCACGTCAGCGCCGCACGCATCGCCCACCTGGAGCCGGCCATCGCCGAGATCAGTCCCCCGCTGGAGGAGGCCCTGCGCGACCAGGGGGAGGAGCGCAAGCCACTCGAGGTCATCCTCGACGACCTGACCGCCCTCGCGGTGTTCTTCTCCGCGGCGGACGACGACATCTCCGAGAAGGAAGCGGCGATGATCTCCGACATCCGCATGCACTTTGCGGCCGACAAGGACAGCGCCATGGTGATGCAGATCATCATGAAGCAGGCCGAGTCGCAGGTCCGCGAGCGCTTCGGCAACGGGTCGCCGGTGCCGCTCGCGGTGCGCTCCCTGGAGCGTCGCCACGGTGCCGCGGCCGAGACCGCCCGCGGCATGTTCTTCCGCTTCGTGAACGGCATCGTGAAGGCCGATGGCAGGGTGACCGACTCCGAGGAAGCCCTTCTGGCCGACTCCCGCAAGGCGCTCTACCAGCCCGCGGCGGGCGTGTAGGCCGTGCAGGCCCACCCCCTCAGCCTTCACGCGCGCGACCTCGGCGTCGTGCTGGCCCTGGTGGCCTGCCAGCGCGATTCGTGGAGCACCCGCTTCCAGTTCCGCGTCGTGGAGTCCCCCTTTGCGTACACGGTGGGCGGCGCGACCCTCTCAGTTGTGGAGGGCGAAGGTCTGGAAGGCGCCACGCTGGGGCGCGCGATGCCCCTCATCCGGGTTGAAGCCGCGGGCGATACCGGGTGGATGGTGTTCGGTCCGCTGCCGGAGGACGCCGCCGAGGTCATCCTCACCGTGGACCGCATGCAGGTGCCCTCGGATCCCGAGCGGCCGGACGTGTACCTCAACCCGTTTCTGGACCCCTTCGAGGAAGAAGACGACCCGGAGGTAGCGCGGGCCCTGGAGGCGCGCTACCAGTCGGACCGCGGCCTGCGCTACGATCTCCCGCCCGCCTGGGAGTGCACCGGCGCCTGGGCCTTTCGCGTGACCCTGCCGCCGCCCACCGTGTCCGGCCGCGCCCTGGTCGACGCCTGGGCCGCGATCGGCAGCCACGCCCTGCGCGTCGCGTGGATCGATCGCGGCGCGCTGGGGACGCTGGTGGCGCTCGACATGCTCCCGGCCGATATTGCCGCGCACGGCGAGCACTTCCGCGACCATCTGCTGAATGCGCTGCGCGCGGAGGGAACCTGCGAGCGCCCCGCGTTTCGCGTGCAGGTGCGCGCCGACGGCGACGCGCGGGAGAGCGGCCCCTATGGAGTATTCGGAGTGCGGCACTATCTCGAGCTGGGGCCCGGCGACGTCACCGCGCTGTCCTGCCAGGACCTGCGCGGCGTGCCGCTGGCCGAGCCGGTGAGCCATTGTTTCGAGCCGCGGCGCCTGGAGGACGACAACGCGTTCCGCTTCTCGCTTGACTGCGCGGGGTTCGAGGGCGACGCCTACGTCGAGCTGACCGACGTGTACGACAATGGTTCGTCAATGGTGCTCTCGTACAACATCGTGCTCGACGCCCCCGATGTCGCCAGCGCGTGGCCGCATGACGCGGTGCTGGTCGATCCCATCGGCGTCGAGCACTTGCTGCAGGGCGACGGCGTTCACTACCTGGATCCCGAGCGCCCTCTGCGGGGATTGTTGTTCCCAAGCCCGACCCAGGCCGGCACCGTGGAGTTGCGCATCACGTCATTAGATTTGTCGCTGCGCCAGCCGATGGAAATCCCCCTGGAAGGTCTCGTCGTGCAATGAATTTCCTGTCCCTCGGCGCCGGCCTGGCCGCGCTCGGCGTCATCCTCGGCGCGTTCGGCGCGCACGGCCTGAAAAACGTCCTTGACGCGCCCATGCTGCAAATCTTCGAGACCGGCGTCCGCTACCAGATGTATTCCGCGTTCGGCCTCATCGCCGTCGGGCTGGTCCGCACCGAATCCCCGCTGTTGTCGTGGAGCGGCTGGCTGCTGCTGGCCGGAACGGTCGTCTTCAGCGGGAGCCTGTACGGGCTCACGCTGACCGGCCTCAGGAAACTGGGCATGATCACGCCGCTGGGCGGATTGATGATGATCGCCGGGTGGATTCTGCTGGCGGTCGCGGCCCGCGCCCGCTAAATTTCAGCAGACCTCCTGCGGGTTGCTCACCCGGGACTGGCCCGGCGGGACGATTTCCAGCCAGGAGAACCAGAGCGGGTGGCGCGTCGAGTACCAGCGGAGGATTTCCAGCAGCGCCGCCTGCTTGTCGAGCGCGATGACGGTTGGCTCGATGCGGTCGAAGTGGATGCGGATGTGCTCCTCGCCTGGAAATTCAAGCGCTTCGGCGCACAGCGTCTGCAACTCGTTGCGGATGCGGCCGGAGTCGGAAATCTTGACCGCGCGGTTCTGGTAATCCTCGCCGGACAAGAAGCGGTTAAGCAGCGGGGTAAACACCAGCCGGCCCTGCTCGTGGGTTTCCATGAGACGCAGCGTAAAGTTGATGTTCTTGTCCCCGCGCTCGGAGACCAACCGCACCGTCACGCGCCAGCGATCGTTACCCAGGTTTTGCACGCCGGGCGCGCCGGTGTAGGGATCGTCGCACATGTAGCCGATGACCGCCAGGACTTCCCAGCGCTTTTCCGGCAGAAAATCGTCCACCGTGAGCGTGGGCTTTCTCAAATCGATCCCCGCGTCCCGGCCGTCGCGGATCATGCGCCGGTAATCGGCGGCGGACTCCTCCGCGCAGGCGCCGTCGGAAAGCCTTTTCAAGCGCTCCACAAAATCCGTCGCACTGGGATCGAGGTGCATGACGCTCGTCTCGCGATCATAGGGCAGATCGAAGCGCGAGGTGAAAATGCTCAACGAGGCGTCCAGGCCCAGGATGCGCGCCAGACTGGCGGCCTGCACGGCTTCAGCGGAGGCCGCGTAGCCGTCGCAAAGAAAGACGTGTTTGTGCCCGTCGTCGTCGTTCCAGGTGCCCACCGTGAAGGTCGGCGCGTAGGTGCCGGAGTCGTTGAACGACTTCAAGCCGCTGGGCAGCGTCCAGCCTTCCTCGACCAGGTGCACGCCCAGGTCGGTCCAGATCTTCCACAATTTTCCGATGCGGTTCGCGCGGCTTTTTCCGCTGAGCGTCCACACGTGGATGTGTTTCCGTTGAATTCCCGGATATGCGGTTTCGATCGCCTCCAGGACTTTTTCGCGGGGCGTGCGGTAATTGATCAGGATGGCGCGATCCGCGGCGGCCTCCACTACCTCGTTGGGCAGGAACAGGTTGCCCGCATATCCTTCATAGGGCCGCAGCACGTGCAGCGGTTGATTGAACAAATGGAGGATGGTCATCGGCCCGGTGTCCTTGCCGAGCGCGAACCGCGAGGTGTTTTCCAGGGTGTCGATGGCGGCGCCCCACACCGTGATGCCGGAGCGCTTGATCTCTCCGTAAAAATCGTCCCAGGAGTAGCGCGGATCGTTGAGCAGCCGCGCCACCCGATCGTCCAGCCAGCGGGCCACCTCGGGCCGCGCGTACACGCGCCCGAAGCCGAGCTGCGGGTTGGATCCCATTTCGGGCGTCTCGCCGGCCTTGGGCATCAAGCCTTCGCCCAGGCACACCATGATGGCGTGGTTTTCCGGAAGCTGGCGCGTGAGATACCACAGGCTCTCGCTCATCGCGTAGGCGGAAATGGCGTCGGCGTCCTTCTTGATCTGGTTCATGCCGGCCTTGTCGAGCCCGGCCGCGCCGCCGAAGCGCCCGTAGGCCTGCGTCCCCACCGCGGTGGCCGCCGCGGTCATGGCCAGCAGTCGCTCGATGCGGCCGTCCACGAACGACATCGGCCGCGGGTCCTCGGGCGTTGGCTTGCCGCGCGCCCACTCCATCTCGACGTCGTCGAGCCAGAGGTGAAAACGACCCAGGATGGGCCGCGTGTCAAACGCCCACTGGGCCAGGATGTCGCGCCGATCTTGCGAGGGCTCGGTCATGTGTGCCAGATCCATTTCCAAACGGTCACCCTTTCGAGAAGGCGCGGTTACACCATTTCGGGGGATGTTTCCTGCGCGATCAGCGCCTTGCGCAGCAGCTGCAAGGCGGCAAAGACCGTTCGCTCGCGGATCTGATCACGAGAGCGCACGCCAAAGTCCAGCGCCCGTGTCCGGGTTCCCAGCGGGCCGTGCAGGCCGATGAAGACGGTGCCCACCGGCTTCCCCTCCCAGGTTGCCGGACCGGCCACGCCGGTCGTCGCCACGCCGTAGTCCGCGCCAAACCAGCGCGCCGCGGCCAGCGCCATTTCGCCGGCGGTTTGGGCGGCCACCGTTCCCACGCGCGCCACGGTATCCGCCGACACGCCGAATTTTACCTTGGCGTCGGCGGTATACGATATCCCTCCGCCGCGATACACCTCGGAGATGCCGGGGACCGAGGCAAGCTCGTTTCCAAGCATTCCTCCGGTCAGCGACTCCAGGCTTGCGAGGGTCGCGCCGCGCTGCAGCAGCAGGCGCCGGACGACGTCCCCGGTGGTATCCGCGTCGCTCCCCCACACGCGCTCGCCGAAGGTTTCCGTGACGGCCGCCACGGCGGGCCGGGCCAGCGTCTCCGCCTCCTCGGGCGTGCGTCCGCGGGCGGCCACCCGCACGTGGATGCCGTCCGCCTTCGAATAGGTTGCCACGCTGGGATTCGCCGACTCAGTCCAGTCTCCCAGCAACTCGGCCACTCGTGACTCGCCGAGCCCCCAGATCTTGAGCGTGCGGCGCCAGAATGGCGAGGGCGGAAACCCCACCCGCGGCACCGCCTCCTCGCGCCACATCCGCGTCATCTCCCGGGGCGGGCCGGGCAGCGCCACGATGATCCGCTCATTCTTGCGGATCATCCAGCCCGGCGCCGTCCCCAGCGGATTGGGCAGCAGCGCTCCGGAGGGGAGACACCACGCCTGCTTCACGTTCATTTCCGGCATGGGCTGTCCGCGCCCGGCGAACCAGTCGCGGAGCGCCTGCTCCTGCGCGGCGTCCACCTCGGGGACCTCGCCGAGGGCGTCCGCGATGGCCTCGCGGGTCAGATCGTCCAGCGTCGGGCCCAGCCCGCCCACGGTGACCACCAGGTCGCTGCGCGCCATCGCCTCGCGGAGCGCCTCCGCGACGCGCGCCCGATTGTCCCCCACGCGGCGCGACCAGTACACGTCCACCCCGCGCTCGGCGAGGTCGTCGGCCAGCCACGCGGTGTTGGTGTCCACGATCTCCCCGAGCAGCAGCTCGGTGCCCACGGCCAGCAGTTCCGCAATCACGCGCGGGTATGTTCCGCGGCGCCTGGCGGCTCCTGCCCGACGTCCACCGCGAGCCCGGGTGGGGATCCGAGCAGGCATGCGCGCAACCGGGGATCTTGCCAGGTGCTGAACCCGACCGGGCAAGTGTCGGGCCCAGTGGTGGACCCGACCGGGCAGGTGTCGGGCCCAGTAGTGGACCCGACCGGGCAGGTGTCGGGCCCGGCCGTGGACCCGACCGGGACAGGCCAGCGCGGGCGCGATCTCGGTGCAGGAGGGACCGTGCGCGCCTCGAAGCGCGGGGCGTGCCTACTTGCGGGAAATGCGGATACGCCGTGCTTGGAGGAAGCACGCGCTGCGAGAAATGCGGCGCCGTCCTGTCCGCGCCGGTGGGGACAGCCGGGGCGCGGACCGCCGTTGCGCGGGCGCCAGATCCGCTCGTCATGCGTGAGGCGCTGCAAGCCGCTTCGGATGAAGCGAGCGGGGTGGCGGACGCGCGACGCAAGCATGAGGCGGAGCTTCGCATCACCTCCAAAATCCGCCGGGTGGCCGCGTTCGTGGGGCTGGCGGTGCTCGCCGTGGCCGGCTGGTACGTCTTTCGGACCACCCAGGCGCAGGCCGCCATGCCTTTGAACACGGGCACCGAGTGGATATTTGGCGTGCGCGGGCGGGGCAAGGATCGTATCACCCTTCGGATCGGCGAGCCCACGCAATTCGAAGACGGCCAGACGGTGCCCATCAGCTGCACCGCCATCCATGACGAGCAGGACACCCCGCTGGGCACCGGCTACCTGAGCAACCGCTGGCTGGCCCTTGAGCTGGTCGGGGTTACCGCGCCCTTCGGTCGCCACGTCGCGTACGCCCGCATTCTCCCCTACCCGTTCGGGCCGGGCACCGAGTGGCGCAGCCTGATGGGCAAGAGTTTCGTGGATTCCCAGTGGGCGCTCACCTGCAGCATTGGAGACGCCGAGACGGTGTCGGTGCCGGCCGGGACCTTCGACGCCCTGCCCATCGACTTCAACGTGGGTATCCGCGGCGCGGCGCCGGTGGTCCACGGGGTCTGGTGGCTGGCACCCCGCGTGGGGCCGGTGCGGGTGCAGATCGATGAGGCGCGTGGGCCGGTGGGGTCTCCCGCCATGACCCTCGACCTCTTGAAAATCCGTCGTTGAAAAAAAGTTATCCACAATTTGAATGGCGTGGTGATGCGGGTACAGTCGACGGGTTGAGTTATCCACAGATTTTCACACAAATTCACATGTTGACCGCCCATGGGACCCGTGATAGGATGCAATGCGTCGGGCGCAGCAATGTGCGCGACGGTCAAGGAAAAGACTGAAAAACCCTCTTCGCCCGTGGCTGTTGACGCCTGGGGGGAGTGCCCGGTAAGACGGGCTTCGGTCGCGAGAAGTTGACTGGCCTCGCGACGACGGAGGATTTAGCGGTGCTCTGGCCCAAAGCCATCGCGACGCACACCAGTCGGGGGACTGGCCTGTCCTCCACACGAGCCGAGTCGGTGGGAGCCCGTACAACTCCTCCCTCGCCACGAATCAGGCTAGAGAGACACTGGATTTCGATTCAGTCGGGACGTCAACTCCCGTGCCCCGAGCAGAGCCGCCGGGGCTCTTTCGTTTTCCGTGAACTTTTCTCCGCATTGTGGATATCCGGGCCCCATTTGACGGGGACGAAAACGCTTGTCCACAGGTTATCCACAAGGTTGGCGGACCAACTTGACCTGGCCGATAAACCGAAAAAGCGACTGGTCGCGCAGGCCAGCATCCGCCCGCAGCGCGTGAAGAAATGGTTGAAGGCCCGGCCAGGACTCCGGCATATCGTGTATTTGCCCCGAAACGCTCAGATGCATTCGAAGTGGCCGGGAATACCGGTCCAGCTCGGCGTGAACGCAGTCCACCTCGGAGTAGAGCGCGCAGAGCGACGGCGTCGAGGGGCGGTGCAAGAGAGTAAAGCCATACTCGTGGACTTCTAGCCGGGTGCCCAACAGCTCTATGTACCTCTGGTAAATCGCTTGTTCGGAGATGTACTCGAGGCAAGAGATGACTGCTGCGACGATGGCAACAAGAACGAACAAACCGATGTCAAAATACCCGAAGAACAAGGCCATCACGCAGCAGACCAGAAATCTCGACGGGCTGGGTGGGCCGCTCAGGCCCCAGTCGTCTAATCGGGTGGGCTCAATCGTCTTTATCAAACGCCCAAGCGACGAGCGGCCGGACTGATCGCCAGCGACGAGAGTGTATTTCATTTCTTGAGTGCTCAAAAAGCGCCTCTGGGGGGCCATCTCGGTGGCCTGCACGATTGCGTCCTCAACCCAGGACGGCACATCCGGACAATGCAATTGCAGCGGCTCCAGGTTAAAACCGTGTGGATCCTTACCTGTAAGCAAATGGTGCAGCGAGACTCCGACGCTGTAGATATCGGATCGCGCGTCGGTTTGTCCGCCGTAGTGCTCCGGGGAGGCGAAGCCCGGCGTGCCGAGCGCAACGGTGTCGCGGGTGGCGCCCCGCTTCCATTTTCGGGCCGCGCCGAAATCCAGGAGGTGAATCTGCCCGGCGGCGTCGCGAATGAGATTGGAGGGCTTGACGTCACGATATACGATGCCGCGCGCATGCAATACTTCGAGCACGTCCAACAGCGCCACCACGATTTCGAGCGCCTGGTTGTGAGCGAGCTTTCCTTCGCGCTCCAGAATCGCTTCCACCGTTTCGCCGTGGACGTATTCCTCCACAAGAAACCAGGTATCGCCCTCCTGGAAGAAATCGAGCGGCCGGGGGAGGGCTGGATGGGAAAGCGAGACCAGAATTTCGTGCTCGCGGCGAAACTGGGCAAGATCGAGGTCGTAATCCGGCGCTCCTCGCGCCAGCGTGAGCGCCTTGATGACCAGGATCGCGGCGCCGTTCACGGGATGGCCGAGAAACACCTCGGCCATTCCACCGTCGGAGAGACGGCGGGACATACAATAACGTCCACCGATCACGTCGCCAGCCCTGAGAAGACCAGCTGCCGCCACGTTGAGACAGCGTTTGCTTCCTCACGAGCCGGGCGCCGTAGCCCCACTATACCCGTACCAGCCCTTCCACCGCAAGATGTCAGCCGACACCCGATCCCGGCAAGGACATAAAAAGAGACCGTCGCTTGCGCGGCGGCTTGGTCTTTGGGTATTAAAGCACCGGTATGCCCCTTAGACGCCGAGACCGGGCCTCATGTTTCCACCCAGCTCCGCCGACACCACACAGGGTGGAATGTCACGCCGTGACACCACACAGGGTGGAGTGTCACGCCGAGCCCGGCTATCCCGGCGCTCACTGCTGGTACGAAGCGAACAACTTCTCGCGATCCTCCAGGAAGCGGGCGATGAGGCCGTGGGAGACCTCCTTTGCGTGCGCCTGCGACGCGTTCAGGGCGTCGCTCAGCATGCGAGCGCGCTCGTAGCGCTCGCCGGCTGGGATTCCCGAGTCGAGCGCCCCCATCACACCCGACTTGATCGCCTTCTTGTACTTCTCGCCCACCGACTTTGTGGTCTCGTAGGCGATGATGGCCTTGAGGCGCTCCTCGTCGCTGCCCAGTTTCGAGAGGTCGGGACGTGGCGGCTGCTTTGCACGCCCTTCCTTCATCACGCGGTGGGCGAATTTCTCGACCTTCTTGAACTCGCGAAACTGGACCGAGGTCATGTCCTCGGTC
>VGFD01000052.1 GCA_016868975.1 Armatimonadota bacterium
CGCCAGCGCGTAGCCCACGCGTTCCGCGTTGCGGGTTGCCGCCACGATATCCCCGCGCAGCACGTCGCCCACCGCCCCGCGAAAGGCGTCCATCTGGGCGGCGTCGGGCTCGGCGTAGGTGCCCGCCCCGTTCCCGAAGTGGTCGACGACGCGGCGCTCCAGCGCGTCGCCCACGCCGCGAATTTTCACTGGTTCCACGGTGACTCCCTTCGACGTCTGGGCTCGGGGTACTTCTTTCACCCCGAGTCAGCAGGAGTCGGGGTGAAAGAAGTGCCCGAGTGCAGTTACCCTGTCCGCGTATCGCTCTCTGGCAGAAGAAGTCCGCGTTGAATTCGCTGGCGGAAGCGGTCGTTGAGCTCTCGGAGCACCGTCTCGACAAAGCCATCGCGCAACACGGCGGCGGTGTTGCGACGGATCCACGGGAGTCCGAGGCCGTGGACGCGGCGGGCATCCTCGTTGGCGGTGTTGGCGTGGTACACGTTTCCGTCAATCTCCAGGATCGCGTAAGTGCCCGGCGCCTGCCCTTGCAGACGCCTGCGGTCCACCTTACCTGAGAGCGGGCCCAGGTGCACGTACACGACGAGGAAGTCGACGCGGTACAGGCGGGACTGGGCGGTCACCGGCAGCCAGACCTGCGGGAAAATCACCACGTTGCGAGTCGATTGCCGCAGAACGAGTGCATCGCGCTTCATGTGACCGGCGTATCGCTCGCGGTAGTCTTCAAGGATGGGAAGCCGGATGCCGATGTCGAGCGGCGCGATGCGCTCCAGTGTGAAGCCTGCTGCGATGAATTGCAGGATTACCAGCAGCTCCAACGGCGAGTCGTGTGGCACGGTCCGCTCAATCCGAACCAGATCTGCGTCCGAGTGCCCCAGCGCAATCACGCGCCGGATCGCATGGTCTGCCGCGCCGCCAAAGCGGAGCATCTCCTCGACTGTTCCTCGGCATGAATAGGGCGGCAGGTCCCGCGTGGGACGTGCGACGCCGCGCAGCCGGGGAGGTTGTGGCGGGCGGCCGGAACGTCGCTCGGTCTGGGCCGGAGGAAGGTATGAGTCTAGATCCATGAGCAGCACGTCCTGAAGCACGGGGAGATATGCCGCGGGAATCCGCTCCGCCTCACGTTCCCATCGCGAGAGCGTGCGGAAGGGCACACCCAGCTTCGCGGCGAGGGCCAGTTGGGTGATTTGGAGGTGGCGGCGTCGCTCGGCCACCAGTCGTCCTATCGGCTCGATCATGGCCGCAGGGTATACCGGATTTTCTTCAGCGTCAAGGAAACTTTTTGTGAACGAATTTCCCGAAGGACTCGGGGTACTTTTTCACCCCGAGTCCTTCGGTTTCGGGGTAAAGCAAGCCCCCGACTTTCAACGTCCTTTCAGAACCCATGCCTATAATCATTGTGAGAAAGGATGAGCACATGACCCCTATTGGCCCTGCATCGCCAGCGGGTTGGGAGCCCGCGGCGATCATCGAGCGGCAGTCTTCCCGCCGCGACGGCATGATCCCGAGCATCGTCGACGCGTGGCAGGACGTGCGCGAGGCCCGCGACGGGCAGCCCCTGACGCCGACGCAGATTTCCGTCCTGACCCCGCACCTTGCCCGGGCGTACGGGATGTCCCCCGGCGCCGTGGCGCACGCGCTGGACAACGTGCGGCTGTACGTTGGCGGGCCCGCCGCAAACCTTCCCTGGACCGCGGTCACCATTGGGCGCGACATCTATCTGCGCGGCCGCGAGGAATTGCAGGCCATCGAAGGCTGGGATCAGCGCCGCTGGCCGGCCCACGAGTGCGGCCACGTGATGCAGCACGAGCGGATTCCCACCCCGCAGACACCCACGCGGATCGAGCGCATGCACCGCTCGATGCGGAACTACGCGGTGCGCATGGCCCTCGACTCGCACTGGGGACCGGGCGCGGTGCCCCGCGGACTCGTCTGGTGGGCGCACGAGAATCTCAACCCCCGCAATCACGCCAAGACGCACATCCGCCTCAGCGACGCCATCCACGACTCGCACGACCTCGAGCTGGAAGCCGAGCGGCACGCCGAGACGTTTGCCGGCGCCACGCTGGGGCCCATCGCATCCGGGCAGTTCGACCGAGGTCGCTAGCTTTCGAAACCCTGACCTGGGTCGGCCCGCCGCCGCGTGCCGACCCGCGTGGTCTAATCCCCCATCACCGTCACCATCACCGTGCGCTCGCGGGATTTGACGTCGCACTCCAGGTGAAATAGCTGCTGCCAGGTTCCCAGCACCAGTTTTCCGTTCTGGAACGGTACGGTAATCGACGGCCCCAGCCACGTCGCCTGCAGGTGGGAGTGCCCGTTCCCGTCGTGCCACGCTTGCTCGTGGCCGTACTCGCGGCTTGGCGGAATCAGGCGGTCGAGAATCTCTGGCAGATCGCGCTGCAGCCCGGGCTCGAATTCAATGGTGCCGATCGCGCCGGTGCTGCCCACGTTGAACACGTTTGCCACACCGGAATTGATTCCCGAGGCCGCCACTACCGAGGCCACCCGATCGGTGATGTCCTGCATGTGCGCGTGCCCGCGCGTCTGGACCGAGAATTTCTGCTGCACGACCATGGCGCGCCGCCGATTCGCCGCGGGGCCGAAACATGCCTGCGGCGGTTGACAACCCCGACGAGGGAGGAGGCGCTACGCTGCAAAAAGCCTTGCAGGAGAGCGCTTGCTCAGCTCAACACTTCGCTGATTTGCGCTTCTTTCCAAGGCTGCCCCGTGCTTCGATCTTTCCGATCCTGTCGGCGGCATCCGGAACGTTGCACGCGGTCTCGCCCATATCCACGGAGACCTTCCCGATTTTCCCGGCCGTTTCCAGCGCCAGCGCGGTGAGCGGTTTGCAATATCCGCCCACCGACGCCACAAAACCGTTCATGGTGTAGCGCACGCGGTTGGGCTGGCGGTGGATGGTTTCTCCGACGCGCTTGAGCAGTTGTTTGAGTTCCTCGAGGTTCAGGCTCTCATCCGGCTGGGTGGCCACCAGCGAGGACAGCGTGGCCCAGCCGGCCGTCGCCACCATCTCGCGATCCGATTCGATCCACTCCAGGGCCAGCGCGTGCCCGTGCGGACTTCCGCTGGCCACCCAGGGAACGGTGTACTCGCTGATCATGTACCAGTAGGCGCCGTTCACCCACGCCTCCAGGTCCTCGCGGCGCATGCGGCGGTCGTCGGCGATCAGCCCGGCCAGGTACATCGCGTCGGAATTCCCGGTCTCGTACAGCGCCAGCGCAAGCTCGTAGTCCTTCTTGACGCGTTTCTGGATCTTCTTCAGGTCTTCGACTTTCACGCCGAAGAAGGGCTCGCGGGCTCCGTGCTTGAGGAACACTTTTCGAGTGCTCTCGTTGCCCAGGGATTTCAGCTCGTTGAGGATTGCGTCGGCAGTACTCATGGGGCCGAGGCTACTGCGCGGCCAGCGAACTTCCTGCCTGACAGGAGCTACGTCGTCGACGACAAGTGGCGGGTTTCCGGCCGACAAGGTATCCCAGGTGAGAGCCGTCATCGACCCCCAGGTTAATTTCTCGGACGCACGTCGGTGTTTACCATCATGGCTTCCTTGTTGCGCATCACGTCGTAGTGAAGGCGGATCAGCGCGCCGTCGATGGTGGCCACGAATGAGCGCACGTCCTCGCCCATGCGCCTGCGGTACAGGGTTGTGTCATTGTGCACGTCGCTCGTCGTGAGCGTGCACGCGGTGACTGTCGTGCTGGCCGTCGCAATGGGAATTTCCGCGCGCACGAGGTGGCTGCGTCCACCGCTGGTTTCCAGGTACCATGCGACGTACTTGTGCCAGATCGGCCGTCCGCTGGTCACGTCGCGATCATAGCTGCCGCCGCCGGTCGTGTTTGAGTGGAGCCGCGGCGAGGCAAAAATCACGCCGGCCGGGGCATCGGGCGCCGTGGTGTTGGGAAACACCGTCAGCGACGAGGTCGTCGATTCGCGAAGCTCCGCGGCCATGCGGCCCAGCGTGGTCTCCACGGATGCTTGCAGCGCGCCCCGATCCTGGGCCTGCGCGAAAGACAACTTGCCGGCCACCAGAATCCCGTAGACCCCGGTGAGCAGGCTGATAAACAGCGTGCAATAGACCATCGCCTCAACGAGGCTGGTTCCGCGCCGATTACTTGAGGCTGCTGCTGACAAGCGTGCCCATCTTGACATAACGCATCGCACTCCCTTCGCGCCAGCTGACCATCACCACGACCTCGCGCAAGCGTCCGGCGATGCGCTCGCCGGCGTCCTGCACGCTGACCTGGAAAACTCGGCTCACCTGCCCGCCGCTTGCGGTGAGCGAGAGCGATTCGTCGAACGAATAGGGCGCAAATGCCGCGTAAGGCGTGTTGCGCACGCGCTCCATCTCGCGCTGGGTCAATTCGGTGGCGAGCACCAGGCTCTCGCCTTTTTTCAGCGCGGACACGCTGGAGGGAAACAGTCCGATCACCATCAGGAAGCCGCTTCCCAGCAACCCGATGGCGATGGTGATTTCGAGAAGGCTCATGCCCCGACGTCGGCTGCGCATTGTCTCTCTCATTGATTATTTCCTTGATTATTTCGCTCCGTCCTGCCAGGACAGCGGCTCGAGCAGCACCGGGCCGCCCATCGCGGAGGCGCCCAGCAGCCAGGTTTCAAAGCCGGCGACCCGCACCGGAAGTCGGTCGAGAATAAAGTGCACGTTCGCTTTTGCGTCCACGTTGCCGCGGTAGGTGATGACCGATCCGCGGACTCGCCAGTTGGCGTTGAATTCCACGTTGCCGTGGGCGTAAATCAGGCCTTGCAGAAACGTGCCGGTCTCGAAAATGATGTTGCCGCCGGTGCCGCGTCCCTGGTGCCCGTCGAGGGCCAGTACGTTCACCACGGCGGGGGTGCTGTTGCTGCCGAGCGAAGTCTTGAATACGGCATCGTGCCCGTTCCCCACCACGATCGTGTCTCTGCCGAGCAGACTGGAGCCTTTCTCGAAACGCACGCCGTTGGGAAAATAGTGGACGCCGCCGGCCAGGTCGAGTTTGTTCCCGTTGTCGATGAGCGTCTCGGTGTGTGTGACGTAGGCCCCGCTGGCGAGCAGTGTCGCAGGGTCCGGATTGGGAATCGCCTCGCCGTCCCTGGGCGGTGTAAGCGACCCGTCGGTGTCGAGCTTCCTGGTGTATTTTGAGTCGTCGTCTTCGTATACTTTACTGGTGCCGCTGATTTTCCGGGCGTTGACGATGTCTCCCGCCGAGCGGACTTCCTGGTCGCTGTCGGCCACCTTGATGGTGGACTGGATCTCGAGCTCGGTGGCGGTGAGCAGGCGCCCGCCGTTGTGGACGTTGGGTGACTCCTTCTGGTCCGAGGCGCCGCCGAACACAATGCGTCCGTTGGCCCGCATGTTGCCCATCACTTCCGCCTGTCCCTGGAGAAGAATATCGCCGCCGGACATGACCGCGTAATCGAAATAGTCCGCGCGAGCGCCATCAGGCGCAGCGTGCGGCGCATGCTCTGGGTCTCGCCCTGCCCGCTGCTGGTAAACAGCGCGCAGGCCGGAGGCAGGACGTCGCCAGAAACGAACAGTGAAGACCTGCTCGAAAGATTATTGACGACGCTGACCGTGAAATTGCCGGGCGCGCCGCCCACGGACTGGTTGGTGAGGAGCGCGCCGCTCAGCGTCGAGTCGTCCTCGACCAGGGAGGCGCCCTGGGCAAGTCCCGCTTCAGCGCTGTAAAATGCGCCGCGCGCGTTGCGATCGGCGACGGCGAGACTGAGTCCCTGCAATCCGACCGCGCTGCTGGCAAACCCGATGACCACCATGACCGAGAGGACCAGCAGCGATATGGCCAGCGAAACGCCGGCCCGCCGGCGTCCGAACGACGAGTACCACATCACGAAACATCTCCCGACTCTCCCTGAGCCGACCTTCCCTGTCCTCATCATAGTGGAAGCGTGGCGCCGTGTAATGCTGCGCTCGTCGCAATTTCCCCGAGGTGCAGGTTCCAACGTCCCTCTGCGACGTTGGGAGGGGATGTGCTATTGTGCCCCCTGCAGATGCTTGTTGAGGAAATCCCCCACGGTCGTGTAGCCGCTCACCTTGTTGGGCATCTTGGCCAGCCCGTGGCCTTCGTCCTCGTAGAGCAGGTACGACACCTCATGCCCCCGCTCGCGCAGCGCGGCCACCATCTGGTCGGCCTCGCTTTGCGGCACGCGCGGGTCGTTGGCGCCCTGCACCACCATCAGCGGCGCCTCCATGTCGTCCACTTTGTGGATGGGTGACCATTTCCGCAGCGTCTCGGCATCCTTGATTGGATCGCCGTACTCGGCGGCGCGCAGCTTCATGCGCCAGGGCCCGGTGTTCTGGAGGAACGTCTCGAGGTTGGAAATGCCGACGATGTCCACACCCGCGGCCCACTTGTCCGGGAAAAACGCCAGCGAGGCCAGCGTCATGTAGCCCCCGTAGGAGCCCCCCATCACCGCCACCCGCTTCGGATCCACCCCGATCTTCGCGAGGTAGTCGGCGGCCGCGGCCACGTCCTTGATGGAGTCCGGCCGCTTCTCCACGTCGTCAAGGTGGCTGTACGTCTTGCCATAGCCGATGCTGCCACGCACGTTGGGGGCCAGCACGGCGATGCCCTGATCCACCAGGAACTGGTGCAGCGAGTTGAAGATGGGCCGCGTCTGGCTCTCCGGGCCGCCGTGCACGTATACCACCGCGGGGATGGGCTTGCCCAGCGGCACGTTCTGCGGCCAGTACATGAGCGCGGGAATCTCGCGGCCGTCAAACGTCGGATAACGTACCAGCTCGGGGCGCACCAGCCCATTTGGATCCACGGCGCCCAGCGGCGCGGACATCACTTCGCGGAGCGCGTCCCCGCTGGCCGGGTCGACGGTCCAGAAGGACGCGGTGCGGGTGGGTCCGCTCACTCGGAACGACAACGTGCCGTCCGCTCGGAAGGAGAGCGAGGACACCACGCCCTCGGGAACGTTGCCCACCGGCCGCGACTTGCCGCTCGCCACGTCGCGCAGGTAGAGGCGCGAGTAGCCGTCCTCGTTGAGGCAATACGCCAGCGATTTGCGGTCCTTCGAGACGGCGAAGGCGTCCACGTCCCACTTCGCGTCCACGACGGGGACCAGCAACCCGCTGTCCGGATCCATCCGCGACAGGGTGAGGAACTCGCCCTCGCGATCGGTGGCCACCAGCAGATCTCCGCCGGCCCCGAAGCGGGCGCCCTGGTAGCGCGCCGGGGCGCCGTCGGTCAGCCGCCGCGAGGCGCCGCTCTCCAGGTCGAGCAGGTGCAGCTCGTTGTGCAGGTTGGAGAACGTCCGCGAGTAGAGCAGCCCCTTGCCGTCCGGGGTAAAGCCGCGCGGGGTGAGACTGCCCTCGCCCTGGAACACGAGGCGGCGCTCGCCGCTTTGCATGTTGCGCACGAAGATGTCGGAGTCGGTGCCGTTGCGCTCGTTGGACGAAAACGCCAGGAAGCGGCCGTCGGCACTCAGGCCGCCCAGCTCGTGGATCACGCCGGGCCGGTCGGTGAGCGCCACGTGGCCGCTGCCGTCGGGCCGCACCATGTGGAGCTGGCGGCGCTCGTCGCCGTTGGTGTCGGCGCCGTAAATGAGGTTCGACCCGTCCGGCGTCCAGGTCACGAAGTCCACGCCCGCGGCGGACACCGCGCGCGTCGATCCGTCCGCTTCGCGGATCCAGGCCTGCCGCTGGCCGGATGCGTCGCTGACGTAGGCCAGCCGCTTGCCGTCCGGCGACCAGGACGGGTCGCCGATTGTGGGCAGGCTGAAGTACTGGCGCACGGTGGGACGCAGCGTCGGCGTGGTGTCGACGGGCCCGGCCAACTCGTCGCGGATGCGATCGGCGGCCTCGGCCACGCTTTCCTTGCCGAAGCGCGCGGCGGCGGCGATGGCTTCCGGGCGGACGGGTTGAATCATCATGGGAGTCTCAGTATAGCAGACGGCGCGCTCAGGGTGTCGAGGAATTCGTTAACAAGTCCTCAAGCGACGCCGCCCCAGCGGCACCCCGCATCTGTGCCACCACCGAGGCCAGCGCGTCAATGAGCAGCGGGCTGTCGTTGAGCGACTCCGTGCGGGACAGCGTCATCCCCAGCCCCCGCGCGTGCTGCTGCAGCGCAATGTCTAAGTCGTACAAAATCTCCACGTGATCGCACAAAAATCCGACCGGCACGACGAGCACCCGGTCGCGTCCCTCCGCGTGCAGGCGGTCGAGCGTTTCCTCGGCAAATGGCGACAGCCAGGTTTCTCCCGTGCGCCCCGGGCTCTGGTAGGCGAAATGCCAGCGAAGGACCCCGGCTTTTTCGGCGACCGCGCGCGCGGTTTCCAGCAGTTGCCGCGGATACGGATCGCCCTCCTGCAAAATGCGCGCCGGCAGGCTGTGCGCGGTGAACAACACGTCCCCTTCGGCATCACGCACCCGCTGGGCAAACGCCTCGATCAGCGAAGGCTCTAAATGCCACGAGCGGGCGAGGCGCACCGGAACGTTTGCAACCGCCACTTTCTCTGCATACGCCCCCACGCTCATCCGCGAATAATACGGCGACATCGGAATTGCATAAAACCGCTCCACCGACGCCCCGGCCAGGGTCTCGGCAATATACGGATGCCAGTGCCGCATCCCGATCATCACCTGAAACGCCGGCCCCAGCCGGTCCTGAAGCCGAGAGGCCACCCGCTCGGTCCATGGAAGCAGCGGAGACGCCCCGCCGATGAGACGGTACCGCTCGCGTACCTCCTCCAGCAGGGCCGGCGGAGTGGGTCGCCCGCCGCGCACGTCGGTAAGGTACGGCTCGACTTCCTCCAGCGAGCGCGGCCCACCGTAGGCCATGAGCAGGACGCCGATCACGGCTTGAAGGCGCGCACCGTCTCGATGACCACGTCGAGGCTTTCTGGCGGGGTCTCCGGCAAGATTCCGTGGCCCAGGTTGAAGATATGTCCGGGCCGCCCACCCGCTCGCTGCAGCACGTCGAGCACCCGCTTGCGCAATAACTCCGCGGGTGCCATCAGGAGCACCGAGTCAAGATTTCCCTGCACGCCGACATCGTTGCCCAGGCGGCGCCACGCCTCGTCGAGCGGAATCCGCCAGTCGACGCCGATGACGTCGCCGCCGGCCTCCTTGAGCAATTCCAGCGTGCCGGCCGTGCCGGTGCCGAAATGGATGACCGGCACGCCGGTCGCGCGCGCCCGCGCCAGCACCGCGCGGCTGTGGGGCAGCACGAATTCTCGATAATCCTCCGGGGACAAAGCCCCCACCCAGGAATCGAACACCTGGAGCGCCTCCGCGCCGGCCTCCACCTGCGCCTCAAGATGGGCCGCGAGCACGCCGGACACCGTCTCCATCAATTTGTTCCAGGTTTCCGGCTGGTGGTACATCATCCGCTTGGCGTGCAGATAATTGCGCGACGATCCGCCTTCAATCATGTAGGAAGCGAGGGTGAAAGGCGCGCCGCAGAATCCGATGAGCGGAACGCGGCCTTCCAGCGCGCGCACGGTGAGACGGATCGCTTCGTGGACGTAGCCTAGCTCCTCTCGCGGATCGAAGGCCCGCAGGCGATCTACGTCTTCCTTCGTGCGCAGCGGGCGGGCGATGACCGGGCCCTCGCCCTTGGCGAACTCGAAGGGCACGCCCAGCGGCTCCAGGGGCAGCAGAATGTCGGAGAAAATAATTGCCGCGTCCAGGTCAAAGCGGCGAATGGGCTGCATGGTGACCTCGCAGGCCAGCTCTGGATCGCGGCACAACTCGAGAAGCGTGTGCTTTTCCCGGAGTTTCCGGTAGACTTCCATGTAGCGGCCGGCCTGGCGCATGAACCAGACCGGGGTGTTCGACTTCTGGCGTTTACAAGCGCGCAAAAAACGATGTTTGGTTGCGGTCTTTGCCAAGACATTTCTCCAAATCGAGAAATTAGCGGCGGCGCGGAACCCTCACGCCGTTGGCGACGATCCACTCGTCATGGCGCTCCACCGCGTCCACCTCGCGGGGCGCGCGGCTGACCGCCTCGGCCACCCGGGCGACCTCAGCCTGACGCTCCTCGAAGCGCGTCCGTTCTTCCTGCTGGCGCTTCTCAAAAGTGTCCGGGTTCTTGCGATACTCGTGCACCGCCACCATGCGGGTCTGGCTGGGAAGAATGGCCTTGTCGATGCGCTCCCAGGCCTCCCGGGTGTGCTCGCTGCCGTTGATGTCGCGGCGCACCTCAAAGCGGTACAACTCAACGAAAGCCTCTGCGGCCTCCACCATCGACTCGCCCTCGCGCAGGCTGGGGCCCACCACAATCATGGCGCGCCGCGCGTGCGGTGTCGGATCGGTGTGCTGCGACTTCTCGATGTCGAACAGCACGGCGTAGCCCCGCGCGCCCTCCTCCAGCGACGCGCCCTGCGGCATGTGCAGGCGCAGGAAGGCGAGGTCTTGGAGCGACGCCGTCTCGCCGTCCCCCCACAGGCCCTTCCGCTCGACGTCGCGGAGGATGGCCAGGGCGCGGGCGTCGTCTTCGCCGCGAGCCGTGCCGAACGCCCGCATCGCCTCGCTGGGCGAGAGCCACGGCTTGACCACGGCCTCGTTGAGCTCCTCGGGGGAAGGGTCCCACACGTCTCCCGGCTCCGCAGGCTGAGGCGCGCGGCGCTGAGGAAGGGGGGTGATCGGCTGCAAGTTTCCGAGCGGCTGCATTGGCGCTCCCATTCTACACGGTTTAGGGGCGGCTGCCAAGCCTGAGGCGACAATACTTGTGCCGCGCGCCACTCAGGACGGCGACGCGGGCAGGGTGACCTCGAATATCGCCCCGTGGGGAGCGGCCTGCGCGGCGCGCACCGTGCCGCCGTGCCCTTCCACGAGGGCGCGCACGATGGACAGCCCGAGCCCGGTTCCACCGGACTGCCGGCTGCGGGCCGGATCCACCCGGTAGAAGCGGTCGAACACGTGCGGCAGGTCCGCTGCGGGGATCCCCACTCCGTCATCCTCAACCGTCAAGATGGAATGCCCGCGCTTGCGTACGACCGTCACCCGGATGCGCCCCTGGGGCGAGGTGTACCGAACCGCGTTGTCCAGCAGGTTGCGCAGGATCTGGCGCAGGCGGTCGCCGTCGCCGAGCACCCAGGCGTCCGGGTCGACGTCCACGCTCAGGCGGCGCTCGCCGGCCACCTTCTGGAACGAGCGCACCGTCTCCACGGCCACCTCCGCGAGGCTCAGCGGCTCGTGCCGCAGCGTGGACTCTATTTTCGGGGTGGAGAGCAGCAGCAGCTCGTCGACCAGCCGCGCCATGCGGTCGGCCTCGCGCTCCGCCTCCTCGCCGACCTCGGCGCGCATGGTCGAGTCGAGGTCGCGCTTGAGCAGGTCGAGATCGGTGCGCAGCACGGTCAGCGGGTTGCGCAGCTCGTGGGAGGTGTCCGCGAGCAGGCGAGCCTGCGCCTGCAGCAGACCGTCCACCCGCTCCACCACGGTATTGAAGGCCTCCGCGATCTGACTGGGCTCGTCGCGCCCCCTGGGCAGGGGGACCCGCCGCGACATGTCCCCGGTGCGCACGATGGCTTCCGCGGTGCGCGCCACACTGGTCATCGGCGCGAGTCCCGAGGCCAGCAGGGAGACCACGATGACCTGCGTGAGCAGCAGAACAACCACGCCGTACACGGTCATGTACTGGGCCGCGCTCTTGAGCGATTCGCTTACCAGCCGCAGCGATTCGGCCACCACCAGGTACGCGATGGTCTGGCCCTCGTTAAGGAGCGGGACCGTGAGCAGGCGGATCTCCGAGCCGGGCTTGAGCGACACCGTCTCGTAGCGCTGCTCGCTCAACCCGCTTTTGGGGATGGGCAGGCGATCACGGCGCAGATTGTCCGACATGGCGAGGATTTTTCCGGAGGTGTCGCAGATCTGCACGAACACGTCCGGCGCGGAGCCGGCTTGCAGCGGATCCGGATTGAGATGCACGTCGCGCAGCGCGGCGGTGGACAGCCCGTGGGAGAGAATGGGGCGGATTTCGGCCTCCAGCGCAACGGCACGCAAGGCGAGCGTCTTGTCCACTTCTCCGCGGAGCGCGTTATCGAGCGCCTTCAATTGGACGAATCCCCAGGCGCCGTAGGCGATCGAAAGGGAAACGAAGAGTGCCAGCGTGAGGCGCGCATAGAGGCTCAAGGCACCGTTTCCGGTTCCGTTCCCGGGGGCTGCTCCCCTGCCCCGGCTAGTGCGGCGCCCGGTTTACGGGAATACCCCTGCAACGGATGAAGCCCACCTGGATCGAGGGGGTATGCGGGTCTCGAACCGGGCGGGCCTTGCTTGTTATGGTTGTCTCCGATTGCGAAAACTCCTGCGTCCAGGCCAGTTGCTGCAGGGAAAATTTTCGGCAGGGCTCTCCTGTAACGCGGGTGGAATGGGACCGCATGTTCGGACCGGGCGGCCCCACGCTTCTCGAATTGATCGGCCAGGGACTGCGCTCCACCAGGCGAGGCTACGACCTGCTCGCGCCCAAGTTTGACCAGACTCCGTTCCGTACGGCGGACGAGATTCTGGAGGTTTCCGCCCCGTTCTTTAGCGCCCCCCGGGCCGCGCTGGACGTGTGCTGCGGGACCGGCGCCGTCATGGAGATCCTGCGGCCGCGCTGCGTCGAGCGCGTGGTGGGCATCGACTTCAGCCAGGGGATGCTGCGGGTGGCCGATGAGCGGCTCCGACGCGTGCCCGGCGACGCGCGCGTCGAGCTGGTCCTGGGCGATGTCATGCAAATGGACTTCCGCGAAGAGTTCGACCTGGTCACCTGCTACGGCGCTCTCGGCCACATCATCCACGACGACCAGCCGCGCTTCGTTGATGCCGTGCGACGCGCGCTGCTCCCCGGCGGGCGCTTCGTGTTCGTGACCAGCGTGGCGCCGCCGCCCTGGTCGTGGGTGGCCTGGGTGATCCTGGCCTTCAACGCGGTGATGCGGCTGCGCAATTGGCTGTGGACCCCGCCGTTCGTGATGTATTACCTGAATTTCACGGTGGCGCGGGCGCGGGCGCTGCTGGAGGCGGCCGGATTTTCGGTGGAGGTGCTCGAAGGGCGCTTTCAAGGTCCGTTCGCGTATCTCCGGCTGGTGATTGCTACCCGGCCTCGAGTCGCCGCGGCCCCGACGTGCGGAAAACGGGACTAGCAGAATTCGTAACTGATCTCGAACGAGCGCAGCCACTCCTCGGCATACTCCCTGACCTGCGACTCCTGGTACTGATGCCACGCCTGCTGTTCCCGTGGGTAGTCGCTGAGCGCGCTAAGGAAGCGACGCACGCCGCCCCGTCCCTGCATGGCAAGCGCGAGCTGATCGTAAAGATAACCTTCGGTGTTCCGCTCCGCGAAGTCACGCATCCAGCGGTAGCGATTGGCCGGCGGAATGGCCGGAACCGACAGGTAGCGCTCCTCGTCCGCGGCCACCATGGCGGTGAGGCGCTTGTCCTCTGCCTCGCGCGGATGGTGGCTGACCATGAAGACTTCCCCCGACTCCCGGTCGAGGACGTGGTAGCCCTCGTCGAGGTGAAACTGCAAGGCGCCCTCGAGCGCCTCGCGATTGATGCGCAGCACGCGGAGTTCTCCGTCTACCACAGGCGGGTCCCGGTCTGGGCGTGCGCGTCGCGCAAAATGTACAGCACCTGTTGCAGATAGGACTCCGGCATCTGGAACACCTGCAGCAGGTGTCCGGCCACCTTGCGCGACTGCGGCGTATCCAGCGGCGGCTCCCCACCGGCGGCGATCGCCGCGCTGGCCGTCTCCTCGTCCAGGCGCCTGGTTTCCGCGCGACCGGTGCCGAGCAACACCTCGCCGAGCGCGTTGAGGACCTCCTGTTCCTTTAAGGAGAGGAAGAACTGCGAGGGAATCCGCATGTCTTCCAGGAACGGCATGAAGGCGCCGCTCTGGATGTTGAACATCTGCACGTTGAGCGCGGCGAGTCCCTCGACGGCGCGCAATCTGCACAGGCGGACGTGGTCGGCGCCCTGTTCCATTACCATTCCCAGCATCTGCAGGAAGAGCGCGCTGGTGGGTGCGCGTCCCTCCACGCCGGGCTGGGTCACCCACAGCGGAGTCGGCGAGGAGATGTCCGCAAACGCCCATGTGGGCAGGCCGCGCGCCAGATCGGTCCAGCCCAGCGCGGGGACCGTGGCGGCGTGCGCCAGGAATGCCTCGGTCGCCCCCTCCCTGAGGATGGCCTGGATCAGCTCGCGGCCGGACAGGTGGAGCCGCTCGTCGCAGTAATCCTGCCACGCGGCCATGAAGCGCTTGAGCATCTCCTTCAACACCGCGTCGCTGGCCAGGAAATAGGTGAACGCCGCGGCCGTCGCATCCGCCTCGAGGGCCAGGCGCGCGCCGGCGATCAGCCGCGCCATTTCCATCTGCGCGGGCGTGGTCTTGATGGTGAGCGTGGTGGTCCCGGGCATCTTCGGCTGGTCGCTGAGCAGGCCGTTGACTTTGTAGAGCCAGTCGCGGATCTCGTGGGCCACCTGCATGACCACCGGGGGTCGGTCCGCGGAGGCCGGGGCGCGGCTCGGCTCGGGCGGCGCCGGCGGTGCGAACTGCCAGAGCGGCGCCAGCGGGCGGTACTCCTCCAGCGCGAGCTGCACCAGGGACCCGGCCGCTTCCAGCGCCACGCCTCGGTTCTCGGCGTCGAGATGCTTCATCAGCTCGTATTCGACAATCACCCGCTCATTGGCGTCGCCGATGCACGAGGACGTGCTCAGCAGCTTGCAGCCAAGCTGGCGCACCGCCGGGTTCTCGCTCTCCAGCACCTGGAGAATCTGGTTGCGCAGCGCCGAGCGGAACCAGAGGCGGTCGAACGACTTGTGGATGGTCTTGGCGCTGGTCAGCTCGGAGACGCACAGCTCGTAGATCAGCGCCATGCAGGTGAAGTCGAGAACCTCCTGATGGCGCAGTCCCTGCAAGATGGGCTCGTAGATGCGATAGTCGAGCGCCGGGCGCTCCGGGTTCAAGAAGACCGTGCGCAGGTACTCCAGGGTGCGGTTGTCCACCACCGGACGCAGCGTCTGCATGACCCGCGGGCTCTCCAGGTTGGCGCCGATCGCGCGCAGGCCGCGATCGGTGAGGGCCGGCCCCAGCTCGGTCTTCTTCTCCAGCACCTGCTGCAGCGCTTCGTTGAGCAACTCCAGGCGCCGCGTGTCGGAAGCAGCCGCGTCGACTTTCCCCAGGAGCCGCTCGGTCTCCAGCTCGGGGAGCATCTCGGGCAGCCCCACGGAGGGCGGGCCCACCAGCATGCGATCCACCGGCTCGCCGTCGGGCGCGGGCTCGCCGGCCCGGAAAAAGTGCAGGCTGCCGCGGTTGTCGCGTACCATGGCCGGCGAGCCGGGATGGCTTCCGGGCCCAAGCTCGGCCACGGTGCGGCTCTGGAAGTGGAACACGCGGAAGCCGTCGAGGAAGGTGGCTCCCTCCTCGAGCTGATCCTCCGGGCGGAGCTGGCGCCAGACCAGCCGGCGGTCAAGATCCGACTGGAAGCAGGCGTACAACGTGTAGCCCAGTCGCAGGAAGAGGCGCAGGTCGCGCTCGCTGATCTGGTCGAGGATGGGGGCCCGCAGGAGGACTTCCCCGTTGGGACGCCAGCCTTTCGGGGGCGGATCTTGGGGATCACCGAAGCGGAACATCGTCTCGCCATCGTCGTTGCAGAGCCCCTGCATGAAGCCGCCCGGCGACAGTCCCTGCAAGCCCGAAATCAGCGGCTTCGCGAAGCGCTGGCCGGGCATCGCCAGGGCGAGGACGTCGTGGTCGAGCGCCGCGCACACCACCTGCCTGGTATAGGCGCTCAGGGTGAGCGTCCCGCTGCCCTCCAGCCAGGGCACGAAGCGATCCTCGGCGAGGCGCCCGGCCTCAATCTCCGGGTAGAGGCAGAACGCCAGCAGGGTGGCCGGATCCATGCGCAGGCCGAGCGCGGCGGCATAGCGATGAAAGGCCTCAAAGCCGCGGAACGCCTCCAGCGGCGCGGCCTGATCGCGCAGCTTCCACTGCTTCACGACGCGCTCGACCCGCAGGCTGGGGCTCTCCTTGAGCAGGTTCGCCAGGACCGCGCGGGAGTCGCGCGTCTGCATGCGGTCCTCGATCACCGCCAGGGCGGCCAGCATGGTCTCGAACACCGTGGGATCCGAGCGGGTGGGGAAGGGCAGGCCGGCCCCGGCGAACTTCTCCGCGAAAATCTTGCGGTCGAGGGTTTCGCCCTCAAAGCGGGAGACCTGATCGATGGCCTCCCAGGAGATCTCCAGGGTGCTGCGGCCGAGCACCATCTGCTCGACGTCCAGCGGGCGGATCTTGCCGGCCTCCATGTCGAGCAGCAGGCACAGCGCGGCAAGCAGGTGCGGAGAGAACGAGCGGCCCTTGTTGCGCAGGTGTTCTTGCAGCCATTGCAGCGACTGCGAGCCAAAAACGTGCCGCGAGGAGAGCTTCTCGCGCATCATCGCGACCATCATGCGGGTGGGCGGGCTGAGCGGCTCGGCGAGGTCGGCCAGGATGGCGATGGTGCTGCGCCGCTGCTGCAGCGTGGCCCGCAGGACGGCCGCCATCTGCGCCACGGAGGGGGCGGTGGTGGTGGGCGGCTCCTCCGGCTTGAGCTCTTCGAAATCGCTGACGGCCAGAGCTTCCGGGACGAAAAAGCGATACAGCGCGCGGTCGCGGGCATCTCCGAAAATGAACTCCAGGCTGCGGCCGTGCTCGGGGGAGGTGACCACGCTGGCGCGGCGCAGGTCCCAGGGCGACTCGCTGGCCTCGCCGGCGAACAACAACTGAACGGTGTGGCGGCCGTTGGACTCCAGGGGAATGCTGACCCGCACGGTCGGCGTGCGATCCGCTGAGGTGGAGCGGGCGACCTCGAGAATTCCGGCCAGGACCGCGTTGAGCGTGAACAGGCGCACGCGGGGGGCCGTGCACCAGAACTCGGCGCCCCGCGGCGTGTTTCGGATCTGCAGCCGGGCCTCGTTGCAGTTGGCCTGCTCGGGCGCCTGGGGCAGGTTCGCGCGGCGGCCGAAAACCTCGGTCACGTCGCGGTTGAGAAAGTCCTTGATGTCCTTTAGCGGCAAAGCGTTCTAACGTGCGACGCTGGTTGGGGAAACCCCTTGCGTCAACAGGACGATTCCAGGGGGACCAGTTGAAGGATTCCCTCTAAGGCGCTTTGAACCGCATCCCTCCATGGTCGATTTCTCGAAGCGCATCGCGCAACTGCTGGTCGCATGGCGATGGCTCGCGGCGGCGGCGGGCGCGCTGGTGGACACGCTGCGCAGCCAGGAGCACCAGGTGCGCGCGCTGGTTTCCGTCATCGAGACAAGCCAGCAGCTAGGCGCGACCGCGGTGCAGGACAAGATCCTCAGCGTCGTGGTCAACAACGTGAAGA
>VGFD01000053.1 GCA_016868975.1 Armatimonadota bacterium
CTTTCAGCTGGGAGACGGTGAGCCCTTCGGCGACTCTCGCCCAGTCCGCGTCGTCGATGGGCTCGATGTAGCGGAGCATTTCGCGCACCTGGCTGAAATTCAGACGTCCCTCCTGGTACGCGAGATCGATGCATGGAAACCCCGGCATCCGCTTCTCGATGGCGGCCAGATCGCGCGCGTGGCGTCCGCTTACACCGAGCCGCTGGCGGGCGTATGCGTCCAGCGTCGAGTAACCGAGCGCTTGAAAGCCGCTGGTTTCAGCCAGCAACGCAAGCCCCTTCCCGATCGCGCGCTGCACGAGCGCGCTGCCCCGCGACAGAACGCGCAGGCGCTTGTCGAGCGTCATGGCCACTTCAAGCTCGAACCGGCGGACCACCCTTCGTCTGTAGCGCACACCTCATTTATAGCATGATCATGTGAACACGTGCAAATTGCCCATGGTAAACAAACCCTATAACCACGCCGTTTCCGCGTCTGTCAAAAACTGCCCTCCATTGCGTCAAATCGGACCTGATTGACTTTGAAGTCGTCCTGGCGCTCGCCCGCGCGCGGGAGGCGGCGTCTACCCCCGATATCGGCCGCTGTTTCAACCGCGCTTCGGTCTAGTGGTTGGCGTGGGCTCAACGAAAATATTTTCCACGTGACGGCGATGCGCTTCGGCGACCCACAGCGGGCGCAGGTAGCGTGCCCGCCGCTGCAGCTGGCGCAACGCTCGCCCCCATCGGATGACGGCGCGCAATCGCACCCTTGCCGCTGCGCACGACCAGCGTCTCGGTTTCAAAATCCACGTCGGATGAGCCGCGCGAAGACTGCCCCACGTCCTTGCGGACCCGCTCGAGCACCGCAAGCCTGGTGAAGGCGTGGCGGGCGCCTTCCAGGCCGCCGTCATGCTCGAGGAATTCGTCGGGCACCGGTGCCGCGATGTCCTTCAAAATCGGCTCCTCCGCACGTGTCTGGCTCTCAACGTACCGTATCACCGCGCCGCACGGAAGGTAGTAGGGTCTTTCGCTCTTCGCAAGCCCCACCGTGTGCCGGCGCGACCTCCACAGTCGCCGTCGGGAAATTCGGGACCGTCAGCTCCGCCCGAGCCTCGGACTCTGGCGCGCGGAAGGCCAGGCGGAGCGGTACCGCCTGGGAATGCTTGCTGGAATCCGTGGTGAGCGTCAATGCGTTGCCGCGCAGCAGCACCGTCTCTCCCAGGGTGTCCTGGGGAACGCCCAGCGGTGGCGCGCCGTTCAGGCGGATCGATTGCAGACCGATATTCAGCGTCGGAAAATCCCCGGCCGGGCACTCGAACAGCAGCGTGATCTCCACCATGCCGTCCTCCAACCGTTTCACCGAGGAAACCCGGACCGTCCACCCGCGCACCGCGGTCGGTGGAGCGAACCAGCGTGCGAACCAGGCCTCGATGCGCAACACCACGTCTCGGGCGTGGTTCGGCTCGTTGCTGATGCCGTGGTCCTCGCGGGGATAGCGGATCATCTCCACCGTGCGGCCCAGTTTCCGCAGCGCGGTGAACATCTCCCGGGAATTTGCCAGGCTGGTGTTGGAGTCCGCCTCGCCGTGCAGCAGCAGGAGGGGCGTGTGAATCGCGGTTACGAACGTCGACGGCGAATGGCGCGCGTACCGCTCCGGATTCTCCCAGTAGTAATCACCCAGATAATCCGTTTCGAAAGACGGGATCACCGAATTGGAAAAATCCGTGATCAGGCTGAACATCCCGTACATCGAGACGGCCGCCTTGAAACGGCCGCTGTGCGAGATGATCCAGTTGGTCATGTAGCCGCCGTAGGAACCACCCATCACGCCCAGGCGCTTCGAATCGACCCATTCCTCCGCGACGACCGCGTCCACGCCGGCCATGATGTCCTGGTAGTCGCCGCCTCCCAGATCCTGGCGGTTCACCGTGGCGAACGCGTTTCCATAGCCGTCGCTGCCGCGGAAATTGGGCAGCAGGAAGGCCCACCCGCGCTGCGCCATCCAGGTCATGCGCAGGCCACCGGAAAAGCGCATCACCGCATGCCCGAGGGGGCCGCCGTGGGGCACCACGATGAGCGGAAGATTTTTTCCGGGCGGTTGGATGAGCACCCCCTCAATGGTGTAGGGTCCGGACTTCCAGGTGACCGCCCGCTGAGTGGGTCTCCACCAGTCCCGCGTGAACGCGTTCAGGGCCGTGACGGGATGCCCCTTGTCCGGCGCGTCGGCGCGAAATATCCAGACCTCCGGCGCGTGCGCCGGATCCTCAAAAACGCCGGCCACCACGCGGCCATCCGCCGACAGCGTGAGCGAATCCCACACCCCGATTTTTCCCGTGAGCCGCTCGGGACGCGGCTTCGCGCTCAGCGGATCGGCGACCCGGAAAAACGGCTCCCCAACTCCGTCCGCCGCGCTGAACGCAAGCGTTTTGCCGCGCCACAGGTAGCTCGCCACAAAGCGGTCACTGGCCGCCGAAAGGTTGCGCGGCGCCCGTCCATCAAGCGGTGCGAGATAAATGTCGGGCCGCGAATAATTGAGCAGCGGATCGACGTGCATCAAGTAGGTGAGATATTTTCCGTCCGGCGACCAGCGCGGTTGGGCCGCGCCGCGAAAGGAGTCGACGTCGTACGAGCGCCGCGCGCGCCCGCCCGGAAACGAGGTGATCAATTTCGGGGTGCCGCCCCTGGTGGACAGCAGGTACAGGTTGTATGCGTCGTCGGAGTCGTCCCGACCGGTGCCGTTGGAAGCGTAAACGATGCGGTCGCCAGCGGGAGACACCTCCAGATCCGCCACCCCGGCGTCCCCAGTGGCCAGCACTTCGGTGGCGCCGCCCTCCACTTCGAGGATGCCGATGTGGCACGGCCGCCCTGGCTCGTCCTCGACGTTCGCCTCGGCGGAGCGCGACTCGGCCTGCGCTCGCTCCTCCGCGCGCGCGGCCGGCACCGGATCCCGCTCCACGTACGCAATGCGCTTGCCGTCCGGCATCCATTGAAAATCCACCGGATCGCCGTCAAACGCGGAGATGGCGTATGGCTCGCCTCCGCCCAGCGGCAGCAGGAAAATCTGGCTCCCCTCGGCCCGGTGAGACAGGTACGCGAGTCGCTTGCCGTCCGGCGACCACTGCGGGTCCGCGTCATCCGCCTCGCCGCGGGTCAATTGCACGGCGGGGCGGCCGTCGGCGAAAGCCATCCACAGGTGGCTGCGCCACGCGCCCGTCTTGAGGTCCGCCGTGGTGACCACGAACGCCACCCGATCCCCGGCCGGCGCCAGGGCGAGGCAGCCGGGGTGGCGCAGCGCGTACGTCTCGTCCAGGGTGAACGGGCGAGCCCAGGCCGGCCCGGCCAGTAGCAGCACCAGGGTCAGGAGGAGGAATCTCATGGCGACGCGCTTCGCAAGGTGGACAGGAATTCCTGGGACCAAACAGGCCGGCTGCTGGCCGCGGCCGCCTGGGAGGGAATGGCGCGGCCCCTTGGAGTAATCTGGTGGCTCGCGCCAGGCCGAGCGCCTGCGCACCCTCAGGAAGGCCAACCGGAGACAACCTATGACGGTGGAACCCAAGATGTCACTACGAGAAGAGCTGGCGGCCATCGCCGCCGAAGCGCGCGCCCAGATCGAGCGCGCCGCCGACCTGAAGGCGCTCAAGAGCGTCGAAGTCGAGTTCCTGGGCCGCAAGGGCGGCAAGATCACCAACACGCTGCGCGGCCTGGGGCAGCTCCCTGCCGAGGAGCGCCCGGCCGTCGGCAAGCTGGTCAACGAGGTGCGCGACGAGCTGGAGGCCGTGCTCAAGACAAAGGAAGGCGCGCTGCGCGAGGCCGAGCGCCAGGAGAAGCTGCGCACCGAGCGGGTCGACGTCACCCTGCCCGGCGTTGCATTTGACAGCGGGCACCTGCACCCGGTCACCCGCACCCTGCGCGAGATCAAGCAGATCTTTATCGGCCTGGGATTCGAAGTGGTCGACGGTCCCGAGGTCGAGACCGAATACTACAATTTTGAAGGCCTCAATATTCCGGCCGACCACGCGGCCCGCGACATGTGGGACTCGTTCTACCTGGGCGGCGACCTGCTGCTGCGCAGCCACACCTCGCCGGTCCAGGTGCGCGTGATGGAGAAGCAGCAGCCTCCGGTGCGTGTCATCGTGCCCGGCAAGTGCTTCCGCCGGGACGCGGTGGACGCCACCCATCACTTCCAGTTCCATCAGGTGGAGGGATTGCTGGTCGACGAAGGCATATCGTTCGCCCACCTCAAGGGCCTGCTCGGAGAGTTTGCCCGCCAGATGTTCGGCAAGCAGCGCAAATCGCGCTTCGTCCCGGAGTATTTCCCGTTCACCGAGCCCAGCGCCGGCATGATGATCGACTGCTTCGCATGCGAGGGCAGCGGATGCCGCATCTGCAAGCAGTCCGGCTGGATCGAGATCCTGGGTTCTGGAATGGTCCACCCGGCGGTGCTGGAAAACGTGGGCTACGACACCCAGAAATACACCGGGCTGGCCTTCGGGATGGGCGTGGAGCGCATCGCCATGCTGCGCCACGGCATCGACGACATCCGCCTGTTCTACGAGAACGACCTGCGGTTTCTCCGCCAGTTTTAATTTCGAGGATTTCAAACAATGCGCGTACCGTTCAAATGGCTGAAGGATTTTGTCGACCTGGAAGGCGTCACCGCGGACGCCCTGGCGGAAAAACTGACCGCGGCGGGTGTCGCCGTGGAGCACGTCGAGAAGCGCAATAAGGGCGTCAGCGGCGTGGTCGTCGGGCACATCAAGGACCTGGGCCAGCATCCCAACGCCGACCGCCTGCGCATCGCCCAGGTGGACGTGGGCAACGGGAAAATGCTGCAAATCGTGACCGGCGCCCCCAATGTGAAGCAGGACGACCGGGTGCCGGTGGCGCTGGTCGGCGCCATGGTGTTCAAAGAGGGAAAGCCCGCCGAGATCAAGGATTCCAAACTGCGCGGCGAGCCCAGCTCCGGCATGATGTGCTCGGCCGACGAGTTGAACATCACCATCAAGGATCTGCCGGTCGAACAGCGCGAGGGGGTTTTGATCTTCCCCGCGGACACGCCGCCGGGCGCGAACGTGCTCGACTTGATGTCCATTGACGACGAGGTCCTCATTCTAGAGCCGTTCGCCAACCGCGCCGACTTCTTGAGCATCCTGGGCGTGGCCCGCGAGGCCGCGGCTGCGCTGGGCAGGCCGCTCAAGCCGCTGGACCTGGAATTTCCAGAATCCGAGCAGAACGCGGCGGACCGCGTGCAGGTGTCCATCGCCGACTATTCCCTGTGTCCGCGCTACACCGCGCGGATTATTGACAGCGTGAAGGTGGGCCAGACGCCGCTCTGGATGCAGGGACGCCTCAACGCGGCCGGCGTGCGCAGCGTGAACAACGTCGTGGACATCACCAACTACGTGATGCTCGAAACCGGCCAACCGCTGCACGCATTCGACGACGACAGGGTGCGTGGCCACCACATCGAGGTGCGTGCGGCGCGCAACGACGAAAAAATGGTTTCCATCGACGGGGTGGAGCGCGCCCTCGACGAGCGCATGCTGGTTATCGCGGACGGCGAAGGCCCGGTCGCCATTGCCGGTGTGATGGGCGGCCTGGATTCCGAGGTTTCCAACGCCACCACCCGGGTTCTGTTGGAATCCGCGAACTTCAATTCCGCCTCCGTGCGGCGCACGTCGAATCGGCTGGCCCTGCGCAGCGAGTCCTCCAAGCGCTTCGAAAAAGGGCTCGATTACCAGCAGGCCGATCTCGGCTCGCGGCGCGCCTGCGCGCTCCTGGCCAAACTGTGCGGCGGCGTGGCCGCCAGGGGATTGGTGGACGCCGGCCGCGGCGCGCCCGACCCGGTGCACCTCACACTGCGCCCGGAACGGGTCAACCACATCCTCGGCGCGCAGATTTCCGCGCCTCGCATGGCTGAGATTCTCCGCGGACTGCACTTTGAAGTGGACTCTGCCCTCAAGGTTTGGGTGCCGTCCTTCCGCCTCGACGTGCGCCGCGAAGAGGACCTCGTCGAAGAGATCGCGCGGCACTACGGCTACGACAACATCCCCGGCGCACTGCCGCGGGCCGGCGCGGCGGCCGGGGCAAGCAGCCCCATCGACCGCGCGGAGGAGTGGCTGCGCGACGTGCTTCTGGGCTACACGCTCACCGAGGCCATCACCCTGGGCCTCATCGACCCGACCGCCTACGCGCGCCTGGGATTATCGGAAATCGATATGATCGGCGTGAAAAATCCGCTGGTGGCCGACCAGAAAGCGCTGCGCACCTCGCTCCTCCCCCATCTCGTGCAGGCGGTCGTGCACAATCTCAACGCGCGCGCGCACACCGTGCGTCTGTTCGAAATTTCCAGGGTGTACCTCGGAGCGAAGGCTCGAGAAGTGCGCCGCCTGGGCGTCGCGGTGGCCGGGGCGGCCCAGCGCACCCACTTCTCCGAGCCCGCGGCGGCGCATCCCGCGCTGGGCTTTTTTCACTTGAAGGGCGTGATCGACGAGGTGCTGCGGCGCATGGGCCTGCAGGCCACCTGGGCGCCGCACCTCGATGCGGGAAACACGTATCACCCCGGCAAGGTGGCATCGCTGCACGTGAACGGCGTGGACATCGGAGTTGCCGGCGCGCTTCATCCGCAGGTGCAAGAAGCGCTCGACGTGACGCAAGAAATCCTGGTGGCCGAGATAAATCTCGACTTCCTGCTGGAGCACGCGGCCGTGCGCGTGGTCAAGTACCAGCCCATCGCGCGCTTCCCCGAAGTGGAGCGCGATCTCGCGCTGGTGGTGGACGAGGGCGTGCAGAGCGGGCGCGTGGCCGACACGCTGCGTGGAGCCGGCGGGCCGCATCTGCGCGACCTGCGCTGCTTCGACATCTATCGAGGCAGCCAGGTGCCGCAGGGCCACAAGAGTCTCGCGTTCTCCATGACCTTTGCGTCCCACGAGCGCACGCTCACCGACGCCGACATCGACGCCGCGATGCAGGCCATGGTCGCCAGCGCCCGAAGCGTGGTGGGCGCCTCCGTGCGCGGGTGACCTGGCTCGACGTCATCCTGGTCTTGTTTATCGGGGCGATGACCTGCGGTGGGGTACGGCGCGGGCTCATCCTGGAATTTTTCGACTGGGTAACGCTCATTGCGGCGGGAGCCGCCGCGCTCGTGCTGTACCGTCCCCTGGCCATGATTTTGTCATTTCTCCCCTGGGAGCCGGCGACGCTGCGCATGCTCGCCTTTTTCGGAGTGTTTGCCGTAGTGGCGGGCGGCGTGATGTTCGGGGGCCTGGTGCTGGATCGCAACTACAGGCACACGCTGGGCCCCTACGTCAACGAGGTAAGCGGTCCCGTCCTGGCCGTGTTCAAGGCGTTTCTGCTGGCCTACGCGCTGCTCCTGACGCTTTCCCAGTTACCCCTCGGCGCGCACTTTCGCAAGGCGCAGGCGCACGCGCCGGTCGTGCAGTGGGTGCAGGCTGGGGCCCATCCGGCGGTGATGGGAGCAGTCAGGGAGGTGGCCAGCACGGAGGCGGCCCGCGACGTGAGCGACACGCTCACAAGGGCACGCTTCTAAAAGTCCGCTGCCGGGCCACAACCATGGGGGCGCCGAAGGAAAAGGCGCCTCGTTCTTCTTTAGGCTGCGGCTTATCAGAAGACGCGGGCGCCCCACGTGAATGGCCAGGGTTCAGTTCGTCAGTGAGGGCTCAGCAGCTTCTCGCGCTCTTTTTCGACCGCCGCGATCAGGCTGTTGTACGAATCCGCAAATTTCTGGACGCCCTCCTTGATGAGCGTGTTCAACGTCACGTCGTCGAGATCGACGCCCACTTTGGCCAGGGCCTCGAGCCGCCTGTGGCCATCGGCAATGGTTTGGGCGGTAAGGGTGCGCTTCACCGTGCCGTGATCGCGGAAGGCGTCGATCGTCTCCTGCGGCATGGTGTTCACGCAATCCGGACCGATGAGATCGTCAACGTACATAGTGTCCTTGTAAGTCGGGTTCTTGGTGCTGGTGCTGGCCCACAGCGGCCGCTGCACCTTCGCCCCCTTCGCCTTCAGCGCGGCAAAGCGGCTGCCTTCAAAGTGCTCCTGGAACTTCCCGTATGCGACGCGCGCGTTGGCGATGGCTACCTTGCCGCGCAGCGCATCCGCCTCGGTCTTTGCGGCGGCCTCCAACTTGTCGAACCGCTTTTCCACTTCGCTGTCCACGCGGCTCACGAAGAAGCTGGCCACGCTGAGGATGTCCACCGACCTGCCCTCAGCCGCGCGGCGCTCGAGCGCCTTCAGGTAGGTGAGGATGACCTCTTCGTAGCGCTGCACGGCGAAGAGCAGCGTCACGTTGACGTTGATGCCCTCGTAGAGCAGCGTCTCAATGACCGGCAGACCTTCACTCGTGGCCGGAACCTTGATGAACAGGTTCGGGCGGTCGACGCGCTTCCACAGGTCGCGGCCCTGCCCGATGGACTTCTCGGTGTCGCGCGCGAAAAGCGGGTTGACTTCCAGGCTGACGTGGCCGTGCTCGCCCCCGGAGGCGTCAAACAAAGGGCGGAACACGTCGCAGGCCGCGCGCACGTCGGTCACCATCAGCTCCCAGCAGATGTCCTCGGCGTTCTTGTCCTGCTTGCCCAGCGCCACGATCTGCGCGTCGTAGGATTGTCCCTCGGAGATGGATTTCTGAAAAATGGTGGGGTTGGAAGTCTCACCCCGCATGCCGTCATTGTCGATGAAGCGCTTCAGGCCGCCGCCGTTGGTGAGATCGCGGCTCAAGTAGTCGAGCCAGACGCTGACGCCTTCTTCTTGCAGCTTCAGCAGAGGATTCATGGTGCACGCTCCTTTTTCGTCGGTAGGTCATTCGTCGGTAGGGTCGGCCGAACACGCCCCAGGCAGGGGGTCCCTCCTTCGCCCCTGAGGGCGAGCGCCCTGCGCCGTACCGGAAAAAAATGAGGCGACCGCCGGGAGATTCGCGGTGGGGCCGGCTCAGGGCGCCGGCGGCGCTTCCTCGGTGGACGGGGCGCCGTCGGCGCTGGTGCTGGGCTTCGCGCCCGGCTTCTTGCGAGGCGGCGGGCCGGAGCCCATGTCGGGGGGCAGCGAGAATCCATTCGTATCGGGCGTGCCGGGCTCGACGGTGGGGGGCAGGTCGGTGTCCGTGGTCGGCGCCGGAGCGGGCTTTTTCTTTGCCGCGGCAGCGGGCTTCCTGGGCACCTCCGGCCCGAGGTTGGGGACGTCTGACGGCAGTTTGGCCGGCACGTCGGACGGCGGATTCGACTCCTGCACGCTGGGCGCGTCGTGCACCGGCTGGGACTTGGGCTCGACGCCGGGCTCCGGCGCCGAGGCCGGGGGCAGCGCGAGCGGCTCGGTGTTGTTGAGCGGATCCGCGCTGGGCTCCGGAAGCGGTGGCTCAGGCGGGCCACCGGCCTTATCGTCGAGGGGCGTGGAATCATCGAGCGGACCCTTCGCCTGGGCGGCGTCGGACAGGGTGACCTTCACCCGCACGCGGGCGAATTTCGTGGGATTGTCGCGGTATTGCTGGAGGCACTCCAGGCTGTCAAAGTAGATGGAGTGATTGCCAAACTCCAGGACGAACTGCGCCTTCTTGGGATCGACCGGCTGCTTGCAGACCGGGTCCTCGAGCAGCAGCACGCGCTGCTGGGGAGGCGTCGGCGACGCGTCGTCGAGGGGCACGGGCGCGTCGGGATCAACCGAAGCCACCGCCGTGGAAGCGCTCGCGGGCCGCCCGGTGACCCGCGTGCGGATCTTCTGGAGGTCGTACTTCCATGCAAACGCCACCCCGCCGCCGACCAGCGCCAGCAGGGCCACCGCGGTGATGATCAGGGCGCGACCGGGCTGGGCCTTCACGGCGCCCTCAACGACGGTCTTGATTTTGATCGTCTCCATACAGGGTGCATTGTAGCGGCCCCGCGCCACGAAGACAATCCGAGGATGTTAACGTTTTGCGGTCAGTGGAGCCGCTCGGGACGCGCGACCTCGGCCGCCGTGCGCAGCCGCGGGAGGGTGACAGGGCCGCCGCCGGGGGGTGTGGAAGCGGGGGCCGCTTTGGAGGTTACTGCTTCATGCCGCTGCACGTCGTCGACCATCCCCTGATTCAGCACAAGATGTCGATTCTTCGCCATAAGGACACCGGGCCCAAGGAGTTCCGCGAGCTGGTGGAAGAGATTGCCATGCTCATGGCGTACGAGGCCACCCGCAACTTTCCGCTGGAGCCCGTCGATGTGGAGACCCCGCTGGAGACCACGCGCATGCGCGCCTTCCTGGGCAAGAAGGTCGCGGTCATCCCCATCCTGCGGGCCGGTCTGGGGATGGTGAACGGCATCCTGCAGCTCATCCCCGCGGCCAAGGTCGGACACGTGGGGATTTATCGGGACCACGACACCCTCAAGCCCGTCGACTATTATTCGAAGTTCCCCGAGGACCTCGCCGAGCGCGACGTCCTCCTCCTCGACCCCATGCTCGCCACCGGCGGATCGGCCAGCGCCGCCATCGAGTTCCTCAAGAGCAAGGGCGCCCGCAGCGAGGCCATCAAGTTCGTCTGCCTCGTCGCCGCGCCGGAAGGCGTGCGGCGCATCGACGAAACCGACAACGTGGTCGACATCTACACCGCCGCGCTGGACCGCTGCCTCAACTCGTTCGGGTACATCATGCCGGGCCTGGGCGACGCGGGCGATCGTATGTTCGGAACCCGGTGAGTCAACGGCGCGACCTGCGAACATTTGTTCGGAACTCTGTCTGAAATTCAACCGTCACAGGAGGCGAAGATGAGCGGAGAGGTCGGGAACGGTCAACCCGGGGAGTTGACCTTGCTGGTCCGAGGTGGAACCGTGGTCACGGCCACCGACGTGTTCGTCGGCGACGTCGGCGTGCGCCACGGCATGATCGCCGAGATCGGCACCCGCCTCGATGCCGGCCGCGCTGACGAGGTGATCGAGGCCGGCGGCCTGCTGGTCCTGCCCGGCGTGGTGGACACCGACGCCCACGTCCAGTTCGTGGTGGACGGCGACGCCTCGGCGGACGATTTCGCGTCCGGCTCGCGCGCCGCGGCCTTCGGCGGCGTCACCACGATGGTCGACACCGCGCCGCAGCAAGCGGGCGAATCCCTGATGGGCGCGCTGGAGCAGCGCCTCAAGGCCGCCGCCGGCCGCTTCTGCGTGGATTTCGCCTTCCACGCGGCGCTGGGCGATCCGCGAGACGACGTGCTGCAAGAGATGGCTTCCGCCGTGGGGCGCGGGGTGCCGTCCTTCAAGGTGTCCACCGCTGGCCACGGGGAAACCGCCATGGCGGGCGACGGAGAGATCCTCGCCCTGCTGGAGCGCGCGCGGACCTGCGGCGCGCTGGTCGGCGTCCACGCCGAGAACCAGCACCTCGTGGAATACTTCCGCAAGCGCATGGGCGAGGGCCCGGCCTGGCACGCGCGCTCGCGGCCGCCCTTCGTGGAGGCCGAGGCGGTGCGGCGGGCCATCTTCTACACCGAGCTGGTGGGCGGCCGGTTATACCTGTTCCATCTGTCCACCGCGGAAGGAGCACGCGCGGTCGGCAAGGCGAAGGGCCGCGGGCAGATGGTATTCGCGGAGACATGCCCGCAGTATCTGCTGCTGCGCGACGACCTGTATCGCGTGCCGGACGGCGGACTGTATCTCACCACCCCGCCCCTGCGCGGCGAGGCGGACGCCGAAGGCCTGTGGCGAGGGATCGCCACCGGGGCCGTGCAGGTGGTGTCCTCCGGGCACCGCGCCTTCCGCCGCGCGCAGAAAGCCGCCGGAGAGCGCGCCGGCCTGCCCGGCGTGGAGACGCTGCTCCCGCTGATGTTCAGCGAGGGGGTGGTCAAGGGGCGCATCAGCCTCAACCAGCTCGTGGAGCTGCTCTGTGCAAACCCGGCCCGCTTGTTCGGGCTGCACCCGTACAAGGGCAACCTCGCGCCAGGCGCCCACGCGGATCTGGTGCTGCTCGATCCGGGGAAAAAGGTCCGAGTCGGACACGATGCGCTTCACATGGCGTCGGACTGGAGCCCGTTCGAAGGGTGGCTGGTGGAAGGATGGCCCCAGACCACCATCCTGCGGGGGAAACCCGTCGTGCGCGAGGGCGCGTTCGTCGGCGCGGCCGGCGAGGGACAATTTCTGGCGAGATCCTACGGCGAGCCGATTGCCGAAACACCGGTCGCGGCGACATTATAAAGGCATGATCGGGGGGAGTCGTCTTCGGCGCCCCCTGAGCCCCGCCCCAGGAACTTCGGTCAAGAGAGGCTGTTTTCTCAATGCGTGCGGACAAGATGACCGTCAAAACCCAGGAAGCGCTCAACGCGGCGCGCCAGATGGCCGAGGACCGGCAGCAGCAGGAGCTTACGCCGGAGCACCTGATGTACGCCCTGCTGGCCCAGGAAGAAGGCGTCGTGCGGCCCGTGCTCCAGCGCATCGGGGCCAACGTGGTGCAATTGCAGGCGCTGGTCGCCGACGAGATTTCCCGGTTGCCCCGCGTGCAGGGTTCGACCGGCGACGTGTTCATGGGCCAGCGCCTGAAGAAAGTGCTCGATCAGGCCTGGAAAGAAATGGAGAAAATGGGGGACGAATACCTGTCCACCGAGCATCTTCTCCTGGCCATGCTCGACGACGACGGCGCCGTCGGGCGCCTGCTCAAGCAGAACGGCGTCACCCGCGAGGTGGTGATGAAAGTGCTCACCACCGTGCGCGGATCGCACCGGGTCACCGATCAGAATCCAGAAGAAAAATTCCAGGCGCTGGAAAAGTACGGCAAGGACTACACCGAATTGGCCCGCCGCGGCAAGCTCGATCCGGTCATCGGGCGGGACGACGAAATCCGCCGGGTGATGCAAGTGCTCTCTCGGCGGACCAAGAACAATCCGGTTCTCATCGGGGAGCCCGGCGTCGGCAAGACGGCGATCGTCGAAGGGCTTGCCCAGCGCATCATTGCCGGCGACGTGCCGGAGTCATTGAAGGAGCGCCGTCTCGTCGCCCTCGATATCGGAGCCATGCTGGCCGGCGCGAAGTACCGCGGCGAATTTGAGGATCGCCTCAAGGCGGTGCTCAAAGAGATCCTCTCCTCGCAGGGAAAAATCATCGTCTTCCTGGACGAGTTGCACACCCTGGTCGGCGCCGGCGCCGCCGAAGGCGCGGTGGACGCCGCCAACATGCTCAAGCCGGCCCTGGCCCGCGGTGAATTGCGCATGATCGGCGCCACGACCCTGGACGAATATCGCAAGCACATCGAGAAGGACCCCGCGCTGGAGCGGCGCTTCCAGCCGGTCTTCGTGGCCGAGCCCTCCGTCGAGGACACCATCGCCATCCTTCGCGGCCTCAAGGAAAAATACGAGGTCCACCACGGCGTGCGCGTCCGCGACTCGGCGCTGGTGGCCGCCGCCACCCTGTCGCACCGCTACATCGCGGATCGTTTCTTACCAGACAAGGCCATCGACCTCATCGACGAGGCGGCCTCCAAATTGCGCATCGAGATCGACTCCATGCCCACCGAGATCGACGAGATCGAGCGGCGCATCATGCAGCTTGAGATCGAGCGCACCACGGTCAGCAAGGACAGCGATCGATCGGCGAAGGAGCGCCTGGAGAAAATCGAGGCCGAGCTGGCCGGGCTGCGCGAGAAATCCTCGACGATGAAGGCCCAGTGGCAGAACGAGAAGGACGTCATCACGCAGATCCGCACCTGGCAAGAAAAGTTGGAGCAGGCGCGCAACGAAGAGGCCATCGCCGAGCGCCAGCTCGACCACGCGAAGACCGCGGAAATTCGCTACGGGACGATTCCGGAAATCCAGAAGCAGATGGAGGCGTTGCAGGCAAAGCTTGAGGAGATTCAGCGCTCCGGGAAATTCCTCAAGGAAGAAGTCGACGAGGAAGACGTGGCCGAGGTCGTGGCCAGGTGGACGGGCATTCCGGTAACCCGCATGCTCGAAGGCGAAACCCGGAAATTGCTGCACATGGAAGAGCGCCTCAAGGCCCGCGTGGTGGGCCAGGACACCGCTGTGGAAGCGGTCTCCAGCGCGGTGCGCCGCTCGCGGGCCGGGATCAGCGATCCCAACCGGCCCATCGGATCGTTTATCTTCCTGGGGCCGACCGGCGTCGGCAAGACCGAGCTTGCGCGCGCGCTGGCGGAATTCTTGTTTGACGACCTTCGCGCCATGATCCGCATTGACATGTCCGAGTACATGGAAAAGCACGCCGTGGCCCGACTGGTCGGCGCGCCGCCCGGCTACGTCGGATACGAGGAGGGCGGCCAGCTCACCGAGGCCGTGCGCAGGCGCCCGTACAGCGTGGTGCTGTTTGACGAGATCGAGAAGGCGCACGCCGACGTGTTCAACATCCTGCTCCAGATTCTCGACGACGGACGGCTCACCGACGGCCAGGGACGCACGGTGGATTTCCGCAACACCATCATCATCATGACTTCGAATATCGGAAGCCAGTGGATTCAGGAGCTGGGCGGCCGGGACGACGAGATGATGCGCAACAAGGTGACCGACATGCTCCGGGAGCACTTCCGGCCGGAGTTCCTCAATCGCGTCGACGACATCGTGATCTTCAACTCCTTGAAAAAGGAGCAGATCGAGGAGATCGTGGACATCCAGTTGGAAGGGCTGCGCCGCCGGCTGGCCTTGAAAAAGGTGGAGCTGGTGCTCAGCGCCGAGGCCCGCAAATTCCTGGTGGACAAGGGGTTCGACCCGGTCTACGGGGCGCGTCCCTTAAAGCGGGCCATCCAGAAGTACGTGCAGGATCCGATCGCGATGGCCATGCTGGAAGGGCGCATCAAGGAGGGCAGCGAGGCCGAGATGCGGGTGGACGCCCAGCGCGACACCCTGGCGCCGCACGTGGTGGAGGCTGCCGCGGCGAAGGTGTAGTTGCCGGGCGTCGCGCTCAATCCTTCAGCCCGAGGGCAAAGTGCAAGGCTCGGTCCACGGCTTCCATCTTGTCGTCAGGAAGAGCACCGATGTGCGGGCCGAGCAGACTCTTGGGAATGGTCGAAAGTTCGTCCGCATTCACGGCGCCAAAATATTTCAAACCCGATTCGGAGCCTACCGGGACTTCAACCGGAATATTTCGAACGGTGCGCGTGATGAGAGCGACCGTGACGCTCGACCTGGCTCGGTAAGCTCCGTCGCGAGTCACCAGCACCACCGGGCGTCGACCCATCGGGGCCGCCATGTTCGCCCACCAGATCTCACCACGCCTCATGACCAATCCTCGTGAGGAAACGTCATCGCCAGAAGCGCCGCACAAGCCTCACCAAAGGCCGGGTCTTCCGGAATCTCCCGATAGCCCCGCGCATACTCCGCGTCAAGTCTAGCTTCCTCGAGTTCGTCGACGTACTTGCGGCAAGCGCGTCGAATCAGGTCGGCCCGACTGATGCGCATACCGCTCGCGAGGGCGGCCAACTCTTTCGCTTCCTTCTCGTCCATGGGCACTTGCACAATCTTCATCCAAATCACCTTGTGTAAGGATTTCGCGATGCAATTATAGAAGCAGCCACTGACGCGGTCAAGATGCCTCACGTCAACGGCCCCAGACGTAGTCTTTTTGTATGCCGCGCGGGGTAAGCCGCGCTGGCGAATGGGCCGATAAGGGCGTGGCGTATGGTTTTTTTTCGCCTCGTGCACGCTCAGCCCGCGGCCCCAACTCGCTTAAAACGGCTTCAGGACAGCGTTGCCGGCGGGAGGAGGCGACTCCTGGGGAGCCGAACCATGTTCGTTGTCTTGAGGCCGACAGGCTTGTGCACGATTTCCGAGGTTGTGCAGAATCACGCGATAAGGGGGCCGCTTGTGCCCGGTTGTCCGACCCTGAACGGGGTCTCGTCGTGAGTTTCCCCGCCGGGGACAGCGGGCCGCTGGTTCCACCGCCGGGCGCGCCGCCCATCGGGGCCGAGCGCTGGGCGCGGGGCGTGCTTCCGCAAGGGGTTGGAAGCGGTTGGCGCGGGTTGATCCCGCCGGTGTCGATCGGCTTCGTCGTCGCGGCGGTCATCCTGCTGGTTTCGTACACCGACCTCCTGGGGCACACGGTCCTGCAGAAGCTCGAGTATCGCATGCTCGACTACGCCTACGTTTTGCGCGACCGGATGAAACCGCCCGTGGTGCCGCGCCATCCGGACATCGCGCTGGTCCTGATCACGCCGAAGTCGGAAGAGAAGTTCACGGATGCGCGCGTCGAGTGGACGCCGCACTACGCGGATACCATTCGGGCCGTCCTGGACGGCGGCGCCACCGCCGTCGGAGTTGATTTTCTTCTTTCGTATTACGACGAAGCGGACGCACCCAAACTGGCGGAGGCGCTCGCGCCCTACCCCGACAAGGTCGTGCTTATCGGGTACATGGACGAGGACCCGGACAGCGGAGAGCCCAGGCTTCAGCTCCCCGCCACGCCCCTGCTGATGCTGGTCGGGCCCCAGAACATCGGACTTGCCAACCTGACCCGGGATCTCGACGAAGTGCCGCGCGCGGGGGCCGTCTTCCCCGTGGGCTACGAACACAAGCAATCCGGTGTCAAACAGTGGATGTTCTTCGCACCCCTGCTCGCCGAGAAGCATCTCAAGAAGCAGTTCGAAGCCGCCACCGGCACGCTCGGCGACACGCCGCTGCCCTTGATGGGCGCCACCGACTGGCGCGTGATGATCAATTACGCGGGCTCCACGCTGGACACGTTCAAGACCTACGACATGTCCGACGTCGCGGGCCACCTCAATGACTCCGCATGGCTAAAGGAGCGCTTTGACGGCAAGGTGGTCCTCATCGCGGACGGAATGAAGGCCTCCCAGGACATCACGACAACCCCCTTCAGCGCCGTCGCGAAGCCGCGCAAGCACAATCCACTCTCGCACGGCAACCTGGGCAACAGCATGCTGGGCATCGAGGTCCAGGCGCACTTTCTCAACACCCTGCTGACCGGAGCGTGGCTGCGGCCGGCCGCGCCCTGGGCGAACGCCCTGATCCTCATCGTGCTGTGCGTCATCACCGCGGTGCTGGTCTTCCGACTCCGCTCCTCGGGGGGCGCGCTGGCCACGCTGGCCATCCTCGTGGTCTTCCTGTCGGTGTCGTTCGACGCGTTCGTGCGCAACGGCGTGTGGGTCCAGATGGCGGCCGGCACCATCTCCATCCCGCTCGTGTGGGGCACGGTGTACAGCTACCGCTACGCCATCGAGTCGCGGCGGCGAGCCTTCGTGCAGACCTTGTTCGGCCGCTACGTGTCCCCGGAGGTGATGCACGACCTGCTCAAGCACCCGGACAAGCTGATGCTGGGCGGCAGCGAGTGGCGCGTGGTCAC
>VGFD01000054.1 GCA_016868975.1 Armatimonadota bacterium
TACGCGCCACGCCCGGCCCCGAGGCGTGGATGTGGCCGGCGGCCACCGCCCTGCTCGCGGCCCTTGCGCTTGCCTTCGGCGTCATCGGCGGGCTCACCGGCAAGCGATAGACATATTATCCCCCGCCAATATATTTGCCGCACACAACACTCTACCGAAAAATCCCTAAAATATTTTCCCGCGCTTGACAAGTCACCCAAATTGTTGCCACCGCTTAACGAGGACGGTTAAGAGCCATTAACCCAGTTCATATTCTGTTCATTGCCGGCGGCCTCGAAATAAGTGATAATGTGTTCAGGACGAAACAGTCCTACGGCCGCAGCAAAAAAAAGCAGCGGCCGATAAAAGGTAGGGCCTCAAGAGCGGCTTGCGCCGCTCGACAGTCCCCCTCCAGCACGCAGCAATATCGGCTCCGCATACCATTTTCCGCCCACCCTCCCGAGGGTGGGCGATGCATTCCGTGGCAAATGAACGTGCCGCATCCACACTCCGCCAAGACCCCGAGCCGGAGCCTCCGCCCCTCCGATGCGCCACCTTCCGCCCGGACCCGATGCCTGCGGATCGACCGGTCACAGAGGACTTCCCCTCCGGCGGCGAATCTCTCGGGCCATGAATCCCGAGACCATCCGAAAAGTGGACCGCTGGCTGGGCGTTCCCATGGCCGCGGCCCTGTCCGCGCACCGCGTCATCTTGCGGCGCCTGGGCCGCGAGCGCGCCGCTCAGGGCCCCATCCGCAAGATCATGTTCATCAAGATGACCGAGCAGGGCGCCACCCTGCTAGCCTACCGCGCGATCGAGGAAGCCATCGCCCGGGTCGGCCGCGAAAGCGTCTATTTCTGGACGTTTGAAGAAAACCGCGCCATCCTTGAGTCGCTGCGGATGCTGCCGGCCGAGAACCTCCTCTGCGTCCGCTCGAAAAATCCCGTCCACTTTGTCCGGGACGCCCTGCGCGTTCTCAAGCAGGTGCGCGTCCTGGGCATCGACGCCACCATCGACCTGGAGCAGTTCACCCGCGCGCCGGCCATCCTGGCGTACGTCACCGGGGCCACCCGCCGCGTGGGCCTCCACCGCTTTACCAGCGAGGGGCCCTATCGCGGCGACTTGATGACCCACCGAGTGCAATACAATGCCTACGTCCACACATCGAAATTGTACTACGCGCTGGCCCTTGCGCTGTTCAGCGACCCGGACGAGCTTCCGCTGATCAAGGAGAAACTGCCCGACCGCCTGGGAGGGACGCTCCCCCAGGTCGAGCCGACGCCCGAAGAACTGCAGCGCGTGCAAGGCATCCTGGACCTCGCGGCCGGGCGCCCCGTCAACCGCCCGCTGGTTTTGCTCAACCCCAACGCCAGCGACCTGCTGCCGCTCCGCAAGTGGCCGTCGGAGCGTTTCGCGCAGCTTGCGAGACGCATCCTCGAGGCGCACTCCGAGGTGGATATTGCCTTTACCGGCGGTCCCAACGAGCAGGACGCGGTCAACGACGTCGTGCGGCAGGTGCGATCGGAGCGCGCCTTCAGCGTGGCCGGGCGGACCAGCCTGCGCGACCTTTTCGTCCTCTATACGATGGCGGACGTGCTGGTTACCAACGACAGCGGACCCGCGCACTTTGCCTCGATGACGAACATCAATCTCATTGCCCTGTTCGGTCCGGAAACGCCCTTGCTGTACGGACCGCTGGGCCCGCGCAGCCAGGTGGCCTGGGCCGGGCTGGCCTGCAGTCCCTGCGTGAACGTATTCAACCACCGTTTTTCGCCGTGCAAGAACAACCTCTGCATGCAAGCCATTACGGCCGACGAGATCTACGACCGGGTGGCCGATTGCCTGTTTTCCTTGACCCCCTCGATTGCGAGGCTCTCGGGATCCAACCAGGGGCGTCCGGCCTCGTCCTCCCGCCAGTCAAAACCCAGGAGACGCCGCGCCGCTTCCGCTCGACGCAGCAGTCCTGGCGATGTCCGCCGCCGGGCTCGTAAACGCCGACATCGGAAAATCCGGTCGCTTGCAGGACCTGCTTCATCAACGCTGCGGTCCAGATAAAACGATGCCCGTGCTCGGTAAAGATGTTGTTGTAGAAGAACAGCCGGCGGTCCTCGTCGAGTCCGCGCAGACCGAGGGCACGCAAGCGCGCGTCCGCCTCTGCGTAGCGCCCTCGCGTCAGGGCATTCTGGACGTAGGTTTCGATCTCGGGATCGGCCGCGTCGAACGCTTGCAGTTTCTCGAACGTCGGACACACTACCCGAAAAACACCGCCGGGCCGCAAGACCCGATGGGCCTCCGCGAAAAAGTGGAGGGCTCCCTCAAACGGCACGTGCTCGATCACGTGCTCGGTGAAAATCACGTCCATGCTCTCGCTGGGAAACGCCAGGGGGCGGGTGACGTCCTGCCCCTCTTCGTTAAGAATCAGCCAGCCCTCGCGGTTGCACCAGTGCCAGCCAAATATCACGCAACGCTCGCCGGGCGCGGTCCGCGCCAGGTAGGCCTCGATCTGGCGGGGGCCGCGGCGCAGCAAGGGACGCTTGATGATGACCTTGAGCCGGCGCACCAGTTCGTCGAAGTCGGCCCTCCACTCTCGGAGGGAATCCACGACGCCCCCTTCTCACCGCTGCGATGCCTTCCTGCAAGGGAGAACACACAACGAGATCCTCAAGGAACAGCGCGCTGTAGCTTGCGCAGGCGCCCTCCGGGAGGGTGTATCCGTGGGTGGCTACCCGCATGCGGGCAAGCAGGTCGCCGGCCGCCTCATGCTCCATCATCATCACGCTGATGGGCTGGAACACGGTGGCAAAGCAAGCGACGGCGGTGCGATCCGCCTCCAGCCCGGTCACGTAGGGGAAGAGAACCTGCTCCTCGGCCCGGCTCGGACGGTCACCCGGTGATTCAATGTACCCCAACAAGCGGCACGGGACCTCGCTCCAGATCGCCACGCGCGAGATGACCCGCATCGCGCGTCACGCATGGCAGATCGAGGGCCACCCTTTGGCGGCCGCCGCTACTTGAACGAGGCGCGCCCGCCCAGGGTGAGGATGGTGACCCTCCCGGCCAGGTGACTCACGCGCAGCATCTCGTTACCGATGCGGAAGATGAGAAAGCCGTCGCCGCTGCCGACGGGTGGTCCGAACTGCTCGCTCAGGCCGTCCAGGGGGTCGCCCTGCCGCAGAAGGACCCTGCCTCCGCGGCGCACGGCGTGGCCGTTGACCCAGTACACCGCGCCGCCCTCGTCAAAGGTCACGTTCATGAGCGTGGAGATGTGGCTCGACCGGTACCGCCAGGTGGCCAGTTCTTTGCGATCGTCGTGGGGATACCCGGCGACGCGCAAGACCTCGTCCCGCGACATCCCCAGACGGACGCCCCTGATGTCAAGCGGGTCGCTGACCGCGTTGACCACGAGCTGCCGGATGGGCGGCCCGACTACACGCGGGGATGGGCTGGGCGAAGTGGCCATCGGCGACAGGGACGCGACGACACCGGGCGGCGCCGAGTCAACCACGCTGGCGGGACGCGGCCGGGAAGCCAGCATGGCCACGGCAACGACCGCCACCAGACACGCCAGCCACGCCACGTCCCTCCGCATGCGGAGAACTTCAGTCCCGACCAGGGCCCGCACCTCTCGCGGGCGGGGCAAATTGCCTCCAACGAGCCCCGCGTGAGCGTGACACTCCACACTGTGTGGTGTCAGGTCCAGCGGTGGGCCCGACCTCGCTGGTGTCGGGTCCAGCGGTGGGCACGACCTGCCCGACGACCGCGGGAAGAGGAAGCCGTGGGAACCGACCGGAGTCTTGGGCAAAACGGTAAAGGGCGCTCCCCTGTGCGGGCGCGAAGTTCTCGGATGAGGAGTCGAGCATGCTGGTGCGCGCGGTTGTGGCGTGGAAGTCTTAAGAATCTGGGTATTTCCCGTGTTTCTCCTGATGGTGGCCGGCGCGCTGGCCACCATCGAGTATCGCACGCATACGGCCGATCGCGCCGCGGGACGGGCGCGCACCACGCGCTTTACGCGGCGCTTGAGCGGCGCGCTGGTCATCGCCGCCATCGCCCTGCTGGTCCACTTCGGGCCGACCACGGTGGCCGCCACCGCGTCGCGTGAAGAGATCGAGCGACTGTCCTACTACTGGGTGTCCGTCGTGGCCCTCGCGTTGGTGGCCATCGCGCTGGCCTGCTGGGACGTGCTCGACAGCGTCCGTCACCTGGGGCACCACTTCAGCGACCTGGAGAAGGAAGAAATCGATCGCCTGCGCACGGAGATTGTTTCGCGCAAGAAAAAGAGCGATCAGCCCGGGGATTAGTCAAAGCCGGCACGACCGGCAGCTACGACGCCTTGCGCAGCAGGTCCACGAACGCCGCGCGCTGGGCCGGCAGATTTCCCGGACATCGTTGGCGCGCTTCGCGTCCGCCGCGGACGGCACGCTGACGCAGCCGGCCGTTGCCTACTTCTTGACCTGCGCCTGGCAGTACCAGCGGTTGGAACTGGTGATCGACACGCGCACCCGCTCGCCGACCATGTTGCCGGCGTGGAGCACTTCGACGAGGTGACCGTCCACCACGGCGAGACCGCTTTGCAGGTTCGAGCCGAAGGTGTCGTCGATGTACGCCTCCGACTCCTGGCCGCCGCGCAGCGGCCGCAGCCGGTCCTCGGCCTCTTTGCCGTGCAGCGTGTGCAGGTCGATGCGATCACGGGGATATTCGCGGTCCACCCGCAAATGCACCGGCCGCCGCGTCTGCTTTTCCAGGCGCTGCATCTCCTCACCCTCCCAGCCCACCATCAATTGCGCCACCCGGGGATGCACGGTGGCTTTCACCGATTCCGCGCGCGGGTCCAGCGCCATGCGGCGGATCTCGCGCTCGGCGCGGATGCGGATGGTCTGGTAGGTGTTCACCGTGCCCACTCCCTTGCAGTGGGAGCAATTTTCGCGCAGCGTGTCTTCGAGATCGCGTCCCACGCGCTTGCGGGTGATCTGCACGAGACCCAGGTCGGTCATGCCCACCAGGTGCGTCGTGGTGCGGTCGCGCTTGAGCGCCTCGGAAAGCGCGTTCATCAGGCGCACCTTGTCGTCGTGACGGTCCATGTCGATGAAGTCCACGATGACGATGCCGCCGATGTCGCGCAACCGCATCTGGTGGGTGATTTCCTTGACCGCTTCCAGGTTGGTTTTCAGAATGGTGTCAGAGAGGTTGGAGCGTCCGATGAATTTTCCGGTGTTGACGTCGATGACGGTGAGCGCTTCGGTCTTGTCGATAATCAGGTGCGCGCCAGAATCCAGCCACACCTGGCGGCGCAGCGCCTTGTCGATTTCCTTGTCGATACCGTGCAGCTCAAACAGGGGACGGCGGTCGTTGTGCAGGTGCACGCGCGTCTTCAGCTCTGGAGAAAAAATCTCCATCAACTCCAGAATCTTTTCATACTCCTGCGCGGAGTCGACGATCAGCCGGTCGACATCCTCGGTGAACAGATCGCGGATCACCTTGTAGACCAGTGTCAGCTCCTGGTGTACGAGCGAGGGCGGGCGCATTTTCTTGCCTTTTTCCTTGATGCGCTCCCACAGTTTCACCAGCGCCTCGAGATCGCGGACCAGCTCTTCCCTGGTGCGCCCCTCAGCGGCGGTGCGCACGATCAAGCCCACCCCCTCGGGACGGTTGCTGTCGGCCACCGACTTGAGCCGGCGGCGCTCTTCCTCGCTCTCGATGCGCCGTGACACGCCCACGTAAGAAGCGGTGGGAAGCAGCACGAGGTAGCGGCCCGGCAGCGTGATCCCGGTGGTAACCCGCGCCCCCTTCGTTCCGATGGATTCCTTGACGATCTGAACGATCGTCTCCTGACCCACCTTCAGGATGTCCTTGATGGACGCGTTTCTAAACGCATCGTATTCCTCTTCGCCCATGCCGGCTTCGAGGTCGTCCTTGCACAGGAATGCGTTGCGCTCCAGCCCGATGTCGACAAACGCGGCCTGCATTCCGGGGAGGACGTTGGCCACCCGCCCCTTGTAGATGGAGCCGCTCTGACGCTCCTCACGCTCGATGTAGATCTCCATGAGCGTGCCGTCTTCCAGCACCGCGACCCGGCTTTCCAGATCGTCGACGCTGATGAATATTTCCTTGTACATCCTCCGCCCAGACCTCTTTCAATTGTTGCGGCCCCAGGCAGTGATCCAGGGGGAGTCGCCTTCGGCGCCCCTGGACCCTCACCCAGATGCCGCGTAACTCTTTAGGCCGCGCCTCCGCCAAGCGCGCGCAGCTTGCGCAGCAGCTCCGGGGAATCGACCGGCCGAAATATGTGGGCATCCGCTTCCGCCGGGACTTTCTCGCGCCATTCGCAGATGAGCAGCATGCGGAGATGACTCCCCGCGGCCATGGAAATTTTCTTCATCTCGCTGAGCAGGTTGTCGGCCCGAATCTCCGGGACCTGCGAGTCGATCACCACGATGCCGGGCCGCTGGTCTTGCACCACCTGGAGAGCGTCCCGCGCCGTGTTGGCCTGGATAGCGTTGATCCCTTCCTCGTTGAGCGTGCGACGGACGGTTTCCGACATCTGCCGATCGCGCTCCAGGATCAGCACCAGGTCGCCGCCGGAACGCCCATTCTGCTCGGGCTTGAAGCGCGGCAGCCCGAAGGTGAAGGTAGTGCCCACGCCCTCGGTGCTCTCCACGGTCACGGTCTCGTCGTGCGCGTCCATGATGCGCTTGATGATGTACAGGCCGAGACCGGTGCCGCGGCGCTCGTCGCTTTTCACCTGGGCGAACTTGCTGAACAAACGCTGGATCTGGTCGCGCGGGATGCCTTTACCGGTGTCGCTCACCGAGACGGCGACACGGCGCTCCTCGGGCACCGCACGCACGGTGATCACGCCCTTTTCGCGGGTAAATTTGATCGCATTGGAGAACAGGTTGATGAAGACTTCCTTGACCTTGTCGCGGTCGCCGTACACGATGATGCTCTCGTCCACCTGCGCTTCCATGCGCAGCTGCTTGGGCGCGGCCAGCGGGCGGAACATCTCATGGATTTCCGATACCAGGGCCTCCAGGTTGAACAGACCCGGGTTGAAGAGCATCTTGCCCGCTTCCATGCGGGTGATTTCAAGAATATTGTCGATCAGGAACTGGAGCGTCTTCGACGAGCGGATGATTGCTTCGAGGAATTCTTTCTGGGTGGGATTGATCTCACCCAGCTTGGGATTGAGCAGCAGCTCCGTGTACCCCATCACGGAGGCCAGCGGCGACTTCAGGTCGTGCGTGATAGTGGCCAGGAAGTCTTCCTTCATCTGCTCGATCTCGCGCTCCTTGGTGATGTCGCGGAACACCAGGATCGAGCCGGTGATCTTCCCTTCCTCGTTGTGGATCGGCGCCGAGGTGATGAACACCGGCACCTTGCCGCCGTCGCGCCGCAGCACGAACACGTTGTCCACGCCGGAGTCGAATTTCGCCTGGGTGTCCATGGAGATGCGCAGCGGGCAGTGGCGCTGGCACCAGACCTCGTCCACGGTGTGGCACCCGATGAACTCCGAGCAGAACTTGCCGGCCATTTCCACGTGGCCCCAGCCGGTGATATTCGAGGCGGCGGCGTTCCAGGTGAGCACGCGGCCGGCCGTGTCGGTGGTGAACACGCCTTCTGGCATGTTGTCGATGAGCACCTGGAGCTGGGATTTTTCCGAAGCGAGGTCCTGGAACAGGAAAATGTTTTCCAGGGTCATCGAGAACATCTTGGCGAAAATCTCGACCCACTGGAGCTCCATGGTGGTCCACACGCGCGGCTTGGACGTCATGAGCGCGAGCGCGCCGATGGCCATGTTGCGGCCCATCAAGGGCGCCCACAGGAGCCCGCGGATCTCTTCCTGGCGGGCCACCGTCTCCAGGTTGGCAAAGCGGTTGTCCTTCAGGCAGTCCTTGACCTGGAAGGTGCTTTGCAGGAAGAAGGGCACGGTCTGCGGCCCTTCATTGACGGCCACGCCGAAGGCTGCCCGCCCGGCGTCGGACAATCCCTGGATGATGGTCGGGACCAGCTCGCGGCGTTCCTTGTTGTAGCGGAAGAATACCGCCTTTTCCGTGCGGAAAAGGTAGCGCGTGGAGGTGACCACTTCCTCGAGGGTTTTCTCCCAGGCGCCGGATTGCACGTCCACCGAGGAGGTCAGGCTTTTCGAGGTTTCCCACAGGGTGACGATGAAATTCAGGCGGGTGTCCAGCTCCTGGTACACTTCCGCATTCTTGATGGAGCGCGCGGCCTCGCTGGTGACCGTGGCCAGGACGCCCTGCTGCTCGCGGGTAAACGCATCCTTTTCCATGTGCCACAGCGAGAGCACACCGTATACCTCGCGCTCGGTGGCGATGGGCAGGTAGAGCGCCGACTGGATGCGGGTCGACTTGCAGATGGAGCCGAAGCGGGGATCGTTGGTGACGTCCGGAATCTGCGCGCGGTTGGTCTGCGCCACGATGGCCGGAATGCCAATTTCCGGAGCCAGCTGGGAGGCCATTTCCTGCTCCCACAGTCCGGAAGTGGAGGCCACCGACAAATCGGTCTTGTCCTGGTTGTAGAGGAACACCCCCCCGGAGTGGAATGGCACGAGTTTTCCGATTTTGGCCAGCATGGTGGACAGCAGCGTGTCCAGTTCCAGCGTCTGGGTAAGCGACTGGGTGAGATCCAGGAGCAAGTCGCGCTGCTTGACGTCGTCGGAAAGATTTTCCCGATGGGATGATAATTCGGTGTTTTTCTGCTCGAGGTCGGTGTTTATTTTCTCGAGTTTTCCGATGAGCGCCTGGAAATCGGCCTCGCGCCGCTTCTCGTCCTCAAGCTCGGCGGCAATGCGGCGCACCTGTCCGCTGAAGACGACGTACACGACGACGGCGACCACCGCCAGAACCGCGGCAATGCCAAGGGCCACCTGCGGCGTCACGCGATGGTCTCCACGCGAGCCCGTCGGCCACGACGGGCGGTAAAACGCTGGAAACAGGCCGCGAAGCAGGCCCTTAAGACCATGGTAGCGCCGGCTGTGCCGACCCCTGAGTTACACGGACGTTTGCGATCACTTTTGTTCATCTCAGTTCAAGCGTCCGGCCAGGGGTCGACCCATTCGTCGCCGCGCGGCTGCTGCAGCGCGATCCGCTCGATTGCGACGACTCCTGAGCCGTCGGGCTCGGTGAGGTGCGCGAGCACGTCTTCTGGTCGAATGGACCCCTCCGGTCCGAGGCGCAGGGTCAGCAGCAGCAGAAAGTCTTCAACGATCCGCACGTCCTCGACGAAGCTGCGGACGTTGACGATCTTGGTGTTAGTGTTAGTGTTCTTCCTGGTGTTCTTCTTCTGCAGGGGGATCTCCTGTTGTGCAAGGAGCGCTTGCAAGCGCTCCGGCACGCCTTCAAAAGCCTCCGCCGCGAGCCGCACCCGGTACACCGCGCGGCGCAGCGTCGCCCCCAGCGTCGGGGTCTGCAAAGGCACTGTCCGCGCCTCGAGGATCTCCAGACCGGGCGGAAGCGCGCGGTTCAGCGCCGCCTTCACTTCCTCGGCATCGAGCGGTTGGCCGATGTCAAGGTCGAGCCACTCCGCCACGCTCCCGTGCCCCAGCGCCAGGGCCGGGCCGAAGCTGAACCGCATGTGGGGATGAAATCCCTCGCTGTAGGAAACCGGCAGGCCCGCGCGGCGCAGCGCACGCTCCATGCTCTTCATGGTGTCAAGGTGGGACAGGAAGCGGACCCGGCCGCTCTTCGCGAACTTCATGCGGACGCGCGCCTGGGGCGGGCCCTCGATGCGGCTCATCGCAGGTACGCCTTGTACACGGTGAGGCTCAGCTCGCGCCAGGCCTTGTAGGCGGCCGGCGCGTCGTGGGTGTCGATGGAGAACAGCGCGAGAACGTAGGCGCCGCGCGGCGTGTAGACAATCCCCACGTCGTTGACGACGCCGCTTAATTCTCCGGTTTTGCTGGCCACGACGGCCTCCTTCGGGAGCAGGGCGGGGATCATGTGGCGGCGCTTCTGCTTCTTCAACACCTCGATGACAGGCGCGTCGCCTGGGGTGCGCGCGATGACACCCAGCATGCGCGCCGTCTCGCCGGGAGTGGTGAGGTTGTCGCGTCCCGCGTCGAGGGCCGCGAAATCCATGATCAAGCGGCGGATGCGCGTGGTGCGCAGCCCCATCCCGGCGAGGCGCTGGTTGATGGCGGCGTCCCCGATTCTGCGCTGCACCATGTTGGTGGCGGTGTTGTCGCTGATGGTCACCATCAGCTCGGCAAGGCGCGAGATTTTCCACCGCGTGCCGGCCGGCTGGTCCTTCAAAATCCCCGAGCCGCCGGCCTTGTGCGCGTCTTTTAGAGGGACGGTGTCGTCCAGGCGCAGGCGCCCCTCGGCGGCCTGGCGGTACACCTCCAGGAGGATGGGCACCTTCGCGACGCTGGCCGACTCAAAGACCGTGTCGCCGTTGCGGGCCACCCGCCGATTGGTGGACAGGTCGATGAACGCCATGCCGGTGCGCCCGGGGAAGGTCGCGGCGGTACGCTCGAAGGCCCCCGCGATGGCGGCCAGGTCGGCGGCCCGCGCGGGGACGGCGCACGCAACGAGGATGATGACGGTCAGGATGCGCAGCATGGGTCGAGGGGATTCGCGACGGCTCGGCCTCATCCTGTGGCTTGACAGACGGTCGGGCGACGCGTATAGTACACCGCATGTCGCACCGCCGCACCCTGTTCATCACGCAGGTGGCTCTCATGGTGGCGCTCGCCGTGGTCGTCAGGCGCCTGGCCACGCCGCAGGTGCCGATGCTCAACCTCGGCGGACTGCCCATCATCCTCGCCGGACTGATCCTGGGGCCGCTGGCCGGCGCGTGCACCGGCGCCATCTCCGACGTCCTGGGGTACTTCTTCGTGGCGGTCGGTCCGTACCATCCGGCCTTTACCCTCACCGCCGCACTCACCGGAGCGCTGCCGCCGCTCATCCTCAGAGGGCTGCCAGGAAGAGCCGCGTCCGTTGCCGACGAGTCCGTTGCGCGGCTGGCCGTCGCCATTTTCATCGGCCAGACAATCACCAAGGTGGGAATGAAGCCGTTCATCATGCACGAGCTGTTTGGCTGGTCAATCTGGCTGACCGCGAAGGTCAACCTCGTGGTCCAGCTCGTGCACGCCCCGCTCTACGCGGTGGTCGCGCGGCCGCTGCTGCGCGCGGTGACGCATTCCCGGAGAGTGCCCGCGGTTCCCGGGCAAGACCCGATGCCTTACGTGGAGCAGCGCTCGGCATAACATAAGGCAGGGATCGCTGCAATCCTCTCGAAGCCGCTTGCACCAGGAACGGTTGCGGAGGAGACAGGATGCTGGAGGCTTTTGCGAGCCGGCTGCGGGCGGAGGTAGAGAGGCCCAACGAGAATCTGGATCGCTACCTGTCGCGCTTCGTGCGCGCCGACGAGCTCAAGGATGCCAGCCGCGTCGTCAGCCTGTACGTCCTGGGGCTGCCCGACAACATCAACCTCCTCAACGCCTTTCTCATGGCGGGCAAGACGCCGCTCGTGGTCAAGATGTTCTACGCCTCGGTGCTTGCTTATCTGCTAAACCCCAAGGATTTTCTGCCGGAGGAGAGCTACCGCCTTTACGGCTACCTGGACGACGCCTACCTGGTGGCCTGCGCGTTGCATCGCACGCTGGGACACATCCCACGCAGCATGCGGGAAAAGCAGAAGGACGAGATCGCGCGCATGGAAGCGCAGCGCGACCTGACCGCGAAAGTGCGCGACTATCTGCCCCCGGTGGTGCTTGAGAAGCTGAACGCCGCGCTGGATTCGTTCGAGCTGGCGGCTTTTGTCATCTGCGACCAGAGCAAGGTGGGCGAAGTGCAATCCGCCCTGGGGAGCCGGTTCTCCACCCTTTCTGACGAGGACTGAGCCGGTCCCGCTGGCGGCGTTCGGGGAAGTTTAGCCACCCGCTGGCTTCATTCGGGGAAGTTTAGCCACCCGCTGGCTTCATTCGGGGAAGTTTAGCCACCCGCTGGCTGCATTTGGGGAAGTTTAGCCACCCGCTGGCTGCGTTCGGGGAAGTTTAGCCAGCCGCTGGCTTCATTTGACCGCGTCCGCCCCGATCGAGAACTTTTTACATCGCGGCAATGCTTTTGTAACATCTGACGGCTAGTCGTCAGCGCGGCGGAGTGTGACAGAAATATTACGAATCTGTTACAATTGCGGGGTCGAAGAGAGAATGTATACCTATCAGTCCGCGCCGGTGAACCCGTCGCAGTATCTGTGGTTCCAGCAGGCCAACGGCCAGATGCCGCGGGGCTTCACTCCGAACAACATGCAGTTCCCGGGCTTTGGCGACATGCAGGGCAACGACGTGCTCATGCAGGGCGCGACGATGGCCCAGACGGGCGAGGACAATATCCGCCGGTCCGGCGTGGAAGCCGGCCGCGGCGAGCAATTGCAGGCACAGGGCCAGCAGAATCTCGCCGCCGCGCAGCAGCTCGAGCGCAACGCGTCCACCAGGGAATCCAGCGCGCAGATGCTGGAGCAGCAAGCCGCTTCCGCGCGCACGGCCGCGGGTTCTGAGGCGAATCGCGCCGCCGACCTGGAGGCACGGGCCCGCGCGCTCCGCGCGGAGGCCGCCCAGGCGCGCCAGAACGCGCAGCAGCACGCCCAGAACGGCCAGCGCCTCATTGATCTCGGCCAGCGCAACCAGCGCGATGGCGAGCGCTCCATGCAGGATGGGCGCGGCCATTATTTCGGCATATTCAACTCAGATCAAATGATCAATTCCGGACGGGACCTGCGTGACGCCGGCCGCCGGGCGGAAGGTCTGGGCCAGCAGCGCGTGCTGCAAGGCGTGCAAGAAAATGGCCGCGCGAACAATCTCGAGGCGCAGGCCGCGCAGCTCGAGCTGGAAGCCAGCCGCGCGCGCGGGCAATCGGTGGCGCTCCGCATGCAGGCCGACAATCTCAACGGGCAGGCCACGGTGGTGCACCAGATGGCCGCCCAGGACCGCCAGCAGGGCCAGGAGTTGCGGGGCGGCGCGGAAGCCGACCTGCAGCGCGGCCGCCAACTGATCGACAGCGCGCTGCGCCGCCGCGAAGAGGGACAATTACAGCTCCGCAACGGCTACGAGCAGGCGCGGCAGGGCTTGCAGATGCGCCAGAGCGCATTTCTGGGCGGCAATTTCGAAACGTCATTTGTGCCGATGTTCCATCCGCTGCGCCTGGATTTGCCGACCTACGAGCCGCCGTCCACCCGCACCTACGATCGCCAGGGCCACCAGAAGGTCCAGTACGAGGAAACCGACGTCGACAACGTGGCGTAGGACTGAGGGTATCGCCGACTTGAGCACGGCCGAGAAGATATTGCAGGTGGAGGAGTTGGGGATGACATCGCCTCACGCGACGAGGACATCCCGATACCAGACAGCCACAAAGCAAACTCGATCGCCGATGGGCCTCCGATGAGGAAGCGCCCGAGCAACTCCTCACGCTCGACCAGGTGAAGGCACGCCTCGAACCACACCAATGACCCCTCCATCCCGCCCTGGAGGGGGACCGACGCACGAGTTCATCCTGGTATGAAAAACGATTCGAAGGGCCATGTGCAAGCGCATGATTCCCTCTGGATTGCCGGCGCCGACAGGGGGGCGTGGCGGGTTGAGGCCTTCCCGTGTCCATGTTGGAATCAGGAGAATGCTCCTGACCGACCCCATTGTGGATCCCGCCTTTGACGCCTGGGCCCGTGCGAGCCAGGTGGACGTCGTCTACCTGCACGGCTCGCACGCGCGTGGCCACGCACGCCGCGACAGCGACGTCGACTTCGCGCTTTTGCTAGCCCCAATACCCCTGACGCAACTCAGGGGAACCGGCGCCACTATCCCATCCGGAGATAGCGAGTGAGCAGGCCCGTCGGCTCCGCTGCGCTCAAGTAGGTGCTTCACCCTTACAAACAAGGAATTGGCCTCACATCCCGGAACTTGACTAGTGTTCAAGCTCATCAAGGGAGGGATAGAGGCCAACAATGGCTTTCTCAAACATGCACGAAGTCCTGCGGGCCGGGGGTGGTGCTTTCACGCCAGCAATCTTCCAGGGGCAAGAGATCAAGAGATTGGTCGAGGGTGCCCTGGACGACACGGCAAGCTGGCATCAAAGGCACTGTTCCCTCCAGGCACCCTTGGTCATGTCGACGGTCTTGGCAATGAGCCTTTTCCGTTCGTCCTCGATCACAAACGTATTCAAGCGCGTCCTTGATGCAATTCGCGGCGGTAAGGACGTCTGCCTCAAAGACGTAACACCTGAAGCGCTGTATAAGGCGAGAGGCCGGCTCGGTTGGAAACCGCTGCAGCATGTCGCGCGGGCCATCGGGCAACGTGGCGCAGGATCGGAGCCGACGTTCTTCGGATTCATCCCATACGCCATGGACGGCGTCACCATGGACGTACCGAACACACCAGAAAATGAGACCGAGTTCGGGCGTCAACTTGGTTCGAGAGGAGATGCAGCGTTCCCGCAAATCAAGGGCGTCGGCCTCATGCACGTCGACACGCACATATTCGTCGATTGCGTGTGGGGCGCATACAACTCCTCCGAACTCGACGGGGCTGATCTATTGCTCCATAACCTGGATCTTCGCCACGTGGTATTTCTCGATCGGCGGTATACGAAGGTTGCCCTGTGGTTTAACATTGTCGATTCGGGCACACATCTCGTCCACCGGTTGTCGGCTTCATTTGAGCCCAAGAAGGTTTGCAGGCTGGGAACGGGTGACGGGCTGATTGAAGTAGAGCGTTGGGTACAACTTCCCCGTAAGCCTGGCAAGGGACGCTGCAAGCGTCGACTCGAAAAGCGCAATTTTCGCCTCATCCAATATCAAATTGGCGACTGCGAGAGCGTCCAACTTCTCACAGATCTACTTGATCCTGTCGCGTACCCGGCCAGAGAGATCGCCGTCGGTTACCACCTTCGCTGGGAAATTGAGATCGCACTGGATGAGGGGAAAACGCACCTCCAGACCGTCATGCATGGTACTCTGCATACGGCTTTCAGGTCCCAAACTCCCGCGGGAATTTACCAGGAGGCTTGGGCGATGCTGGCAACATACAATCTCGTCCGAGGACTCATGGCTGAGTCGGGCAAGGTTCACAATATCCCGCCGTTGGAGATCAGCTTCGTGGACACACTGGAGGTCATCCGTTTGGCGCTGCCGGTGCTTGAGAACGCCAGGCCCAAACAGGGCGTGAGGTTATACAGGCGAATGCTTCGGGACATCGCGGCCTGCCGTCTCGACCGCCCCAGACGGCCACGATGGGCACCACGAGTAGTTAAGCGGAAGATGAGCAACTTCAAGTTGAAGCGCCCAGGAGACGACAGCGTCGAATACGACTACGTTGGGGAACTACGGCTCGTGGCGCGGCGGTCCCGCTAATTCATGGGTATTGTTGCTAGCCCCCGGCGCTCCCCAGGATTGGGAGCACCTGGAGACCCTTCGCGAGCAAGCCGTGGAGCGGATAGCCGATCTGCGGCACTTGCCCGAGCCCAGATTGACGTTCAGTTCCTGAATGGCGCGCCACGCGCGTTTCAGTACCAGGTCCTCAAGGACCGGCATCCGATCTGGGTGTCCGGCCCTGGTGTGCGCGCGTATTTCGAGAGCCGCGTCATGAGCGAGTACTACGACGATCAGTACTACGAGGACATTCTCAACCGGGCAATGCTACGCCGCCTGAAGAGAGCACGCATGGTCGTTGACCGCCAGCATCTCAACCGACTGCTCGAGCGTCGACTGGGAAGAGGCACGAACGACGGGTGACACGCTACTCTGCGCGGTGTCCGTCCATGACACGCTACTGTGCGCGGTGTCCGTCGCGACACGCTACTGTGCGCGGTGTCCGTCGATGACACGCTACTGTGCGGGGTGTCCGTCGCGACACGCTACTCTGCGCGGTGTCCGTCGCTGACACGCTACGCTGCGCGGTGTCCGTCGATGCAGTGATTTCGCAAGATCGGCGGTAGTGAACTGAAGGTGCGCGAGGTGTCGGTCATCAGGCGCTCAACCTATGCGCTGATTAACACCCATGGCGCCCGGCAGGCCGCGAGGAGCGGTTCCCTCTACCGCTCAACGGATGGGCGCGCCTACCCGCGCTTCGAAGGATTCCATCAGCGAGCGCGTCAATGCCCCGGGAAGACCGCCGCCGACAGGAATACTGTCCAGCACCGTGGCCGGCATGATCGAGCGCGTGGTGCTGGTCAGGAAGACCTCGTCCGCGGCACGCAGCGCTTCCGGAGAAATCACCCCTTCAGTCACTTGAAATCCGTTATCCCGCGCCAGCCTGATCACGAAATCGCGGGTAATTCCGCCCAGAATCCCAGCACCCATTTCCGGAGTCTGCAGCGCGCCGTCCTTCACCAGGAAAATATTGCTGCCCGACGCCTCCGCCACCTCCCCGCGATGGTTGAGCATCACGACGTCGTCCGCGCCCTGGCGGCGGGCGTCCATGAACGCGAGCCGCAAATTCAGCAGATTGGACGTTTTCAACGACGGATCAAGCGAATTCTGGGGATTGCGCCGAATGTCGGTGGTGGCCAGGCGCACGCCCTCGTCGTAAAAGCGGGCCGGGTACTTCGGCACCGGCATCCCCAGCAGCACCAGCGTCGGCGTCTGCTCCGGATCGAGGTCGTAGCCCAGCGAGCCCACGCCGCGGGTGACCATGATGCGCACCAGCTGCTCCCCGTGACCCGCGCGCAGCACGTCATCGACCGCCGCCTCGATCCCCTCCGGCATGCGGATGAATAATCCCGCGGCGGAGCGCTCCAATCGGGCGAGATGCGCGCCCAGGCGAAACGGCCGCCCGCCAAAGGTGCGCACCGCCTCGTAGACGCTGTCGCCGTAGAGAAATCCATGGTCTAATATGGAAACGCGCGCCTCGTCGGCCGGCATGACGCGTCCATCAATCCAGGCAATCATTGCCGCATTGTAGCAAAGCCAGCGCGCCGACGCAAACCGCCAGCAGCCCGAACGCCGCACTCGGTCCCAGGGCAACGAACGCCCACGCCGCGGCCGGACGGAGCGCGCACTTCGCGCCCATGTCCACCGCGCTGGCGATGGACACCACCGTGGCGCGCTGCTCCGGCGCGGCCACCCGCTGCAAGCGGTCCGCGCGGGCCGGGTGCATCGCGCCGCCCAGCAGGCACAGCCC
>VGFD01000055.1 GCA_016868975.1 Armatimonadota bacterium
CTGCGCAAGGCCGCCGGGAAGGACGCGCCGGAACACTTCGCGCGCCTGCAGGCGCTGCGCTGCTCGGACGCCGATCGCGAGTCCCTCATCGCGGATTACGCGCGCGCCCTGGGCCGCGGCTGGAGCCGTCGCTTCGATCCCAGGCAGGTGCTCGACTACGTCGACGGCAAGCCGCGCGCGGCCGCACTGATGCGCGCGTTCGCCGACCTGACCGAGCTCAGCGGCAGCGTCGAGCGCGGCTTCGCGGATATGAAGCTGGTGGACGCCGGTGCCGCGAAAGCGCCGCTCGACGAGGCCATAAAGCACGTCACGACGCTGCGCAAGCGCGATCCTGGCCGGGGTGATTCCTACGCGACGCCGGTCGACCTGACGACAGCCGTTTCGGTTTCGCTGGCCGGCGTTGATGCCGCGCAGCGCGACGAGCGCCTGAAAACCCTGGACGCGCTCTGGAGCGGGCGCGGGCTCGACATCGCGGCGCGGCACGTGGAGCGGCTCGGCAAGATCAGCGGGCCCGACGCGCCGGCCATGCGCGCGGCTTACCTGAAGCTGTTTGAGGTGCGCGGTCGGAACTGCGACGAAGTGTTTCTGGGAATTCTCGACAAGGTGGAAGCGCAGCCTGACCCGCTCAAGGCGCTGGAGGATTTCGCCAGCATCCTGCAGGCCACCAGCAACCCGGCGCAGGCTGACGCGGACTCCGACCTTGCCCTGGAGCGCGCGCCGCGCGCCCACGTTACCGAATTGATCGCGCGCATCCGCAAGGCGGACCCGGCCCGCGGAAACTCGAGCGGATTTGCTCCGCTGGAGCCGCTCGTCGACGACCTGCTGGCCGCGCCACTCGGCGAGAGGGGCCCGCGGCTCGACCTGCTGATCGCCCTGCAGAGCGGGAAGCGAAATGCCGCGGCGGTAAGCCCCTTTGACAGGTGCCTGCGCGGCCTGACCTGTGCTCCCCAAGAGCGCGCCGAGATCCGCGCCGCAACCGCGAAATTCTTGAAGGAGCACTCGGCGCGCACGGACGGAAAATTCCTCGAAGCGCTGCAGCGGGTAAGCGACATGGCTGATTGGCGCCGCTTCGAGCGCGTGCTGTCCGCGGTGGCCGGCCGCGTGGAGCAGGGCGCCAACGATTTCGCGATGGTGGGTGACGCCGCCGCAAAGCACAGAGTCGGGATCGATGAGGTCATCGACCACGTTTCCGCGCTGCGCAAGACCGACCCGGCCCAGGGCGACGCCTGCGAGCAATTCGTGGACGTCGCGCCGGCCGTCAATTACGTGCTGGCCCAGCCGGATCGCCGGGATGCCCTGGCGCGGCTCCAGGCGATGCAGAGCACCAGACGCGGGCTGGTTGCTGCGCTGGCCATGCAGAATGCGCTCGCGGACACGCGCATGCAGGCCGTGGAAGCCGACGTGCTGGTATTGATGAACAAGCACCGGCGCGACCAGCTCATCATCGAGGCGCTGCAAGAGTGTGCGAAGCAGCCGGACCCGGAAGCTCACTTCCAGCATTTTCTCACGCTGGTGGGGAGCACGACGAAGGTCGACCAGGCGCTCGGCGATATCCGCATGTGCCACGAAGTCTCGACTTCGAAGGGCCGCCCGGTCGCCGAGGTGGTGGCGCTGGTGGACAGGCTGCGCAAGGCGGATCCGGCCGTCGGCAGCGACCGCGGTTTCGCGGCGCTGCAGCCGGTTGTCGAGGACTTGCTCGGCGCACCGGCCGGCGCCACGGACGAGCTGATCGGGCTGCAGCAGTCCCGTCGCAACGCGGCACAGGTGCTGGAGGCCACCCAGCGTCTCCGCGGCAAGCCCGCGGAGGTGCGCGCGGCATGGACGGAAGTCCTCAAGAAGTATCCCTCGCGAAACGACGCCACTCTGACGCCGGTGTTGCAGGCTGCGCTTGCGGCGGCCGATCCGCTGGCGGCGATCAAGGGACTGGAGACGCTCACCGCGGCCAGCAGAAGCCTGACGCAGGCCGCGGAAGACCTCAAGACCCTCCTGGCTTGCCCCCTGGCGCTTGAAGAAGGCGTGGCCGCAACGGTGGCCCTCCGCAAGACTGAGCCGGCCTACCGGGACAATAGCGAGAAATTCCAGCCGCTGGCTCCGGTGCTGGCCTGGGTGGAGCAGGGGAGCACCCGCGTGGAACGCGCCTTGCGCGGCGAGCGCCTGGCCGCGCTGGTGGCCGCGCGCCGCACTCCGGACGAGGCGGTGGTGCACGAGACGCGTCTGGCGACCGTCAAGGACGACGCGCTGGCCGACGCCTACCGCAAAGGTGTCGTGGGCTGGAGAAGGGGGGAGAGTGACAAAATCCATCTGAAGGCGCTGGATCTTTGCGATGGCGCGACCGACGGGCGGGACGCGCTCCCGGCGTATGGGTTCTGGGGCGACAGCAACCCGACGCGCGGCCTCGCTGATCTGAGCGCGGTGCTGAGCAGGGCCGCGGGACCAGCCGGGTCAAGGGTTGCCGATACCGCGGCGCTCCTCAAATCCATTCGTGCGTTCGAGCGCAACGCGGAAGACGTCTCCGCCGCGCTGGACGTGTTGCTGGCCGGCAAGACCGCGGACGAGCGCGCGCTCCGCCTGTCGTTGATGCAGCGCTTCGCGGAGACCGAGGGAAGTGCGGTGAAGGCCGGCACCCACGTGGCATATCTGCTGGCCCATCCGGGAGACGACTTCGCGGAGTCGACCCGCCGCATGGGAGTCGTCATCGCCCAGGTTTCCAAAGGCGTGGACGCCGAGCACGCGCTCTACGAGCGGCTGCAGACCGCGGCGAAGAGCGAGCCGCGGCGCTGGTGGCAGCGGTTGCTGCACCTGCGCCACTGCCACGAGCGGACCTTCCTCGACGTCTGCGAGCTCACCCACGACGCCGGCACCGTGGAAAAGATCATGGGGACGCTGGAGAAAAATCGTCGCGGGGACGAGGAAATCTCGAAGGCGCTCAGCCGCTTCCAAGAATTGCTGGCGGTGGACAAAGAAGCGACCTCCGTTGAGGCCGCGCGCGATGCCTGCGATCGGGCCGGCACGCCGCTCAAGTTCGGCTCGTGGAGCCTGAAGGAACGCTGGGATCGGCTGCATGCGCTGGGCAAGGAGCTGCGCTGGCTGGACGCCGTTGGAGTCGTCTGGAAGTGCATGACCGACGCCTCTAGCGAGCAGGAGTTCAACGCGCGGCGGGCCGCCTGGGATACCCTGGTGCGCGAGGTGCGCTACAACGATGGGCCCTCCGGGTTTATGAAGTGATCGCGGAGACGCTGCAGCCGGGCGATCGCATCGACGACAGCATGGCGGAGATGAGCACGCTGCTCAAGCGCCAGAATGCGGACGTGGCGGCGGAGAACTTTCTCATCTTGCGCACCATGAAGAGCTTTTCAGCGGACCAGCGGAACGCCGTGGAAGCCGTGCTCGTCCACGCGTGTTCCGCCGAAGAGCTGCGCGGCCTGTACGAGGCGATCCGCCAGCCGGTGGCCGGCGAGGCGATGACCCAGCGCGCGCAATTGTTTTCCACGTTGTTTGAGGGGACCGACAAGGTCTCCACGGTGCGGCAGGATTACGCGAAGCTGGCCGAGATGCTGTCCGGCGAGGATTTCACGACCCTGGCGCTGCCCTGCGCCGGCCTGACCACGCTGCTTCGCAAGCAGGGCCGTCGCAACGCCCTGCAGGCGGTCGGCGATATGCTCGACTGGGGACGCGCGCTGCAAAAGGAGACGGCCGCGGCGCATCCGCGGACGCCGACCCAGACCCGGCCGCTGACCGAGATCCTCATGTCGGTGGCTCACTACATGTTCCTGGGCGCCGATCCTGACCGCGCGAAGGACAGCGCCCGCCTGGAGGAGGAGCGCCGCCGCAAGGAAGCGGCCGGCGTATCCGGCGCCCGCATCGAGCGCAACGAGGAAGAAGTCATCGTGGGCAGGCTGAAGATCCCGGTCCGCAAGTAGATTACTTCACCTGCTTTTGCAGCGCGGACTCCATCTCGGGATCCATGGGATGACCGGTCCAGGCGATTTTCCCGTTTTTCCCCACGATCACCGCAAAGGGAATTCCGGTCACGTCGTAGGCTTCGCTGGATTTGCTCGCCATGCCGATGGGGTATTTCATGCCCATCTCCCTGGCGAAAGGCTGCACGGTCGCGGGGTCTTCGTCGGTCAAGGAGACGAACGCGACGCCCTTCTTGCCGTACCTGGCGAACATCTCGTTGAGATGCGGAATGGACGCCCGGCACGGCCGGCACCAGGTGGCCCAGAATTCCACGACGACAACTTTTCCCTTGAGCGCCTTCAGCGACATCGGTTTGCTGTTCAGCCATTCGGATGCGGCGATTTCCGGCGCCGACTTTCCCACCAGGTTCTGGTCCGCCACGGCGGGCGGCCCCAGCGTCAACAGCATGGCCGCCAGTCCCAGTATCGCGAGCAAGCTTCGCATTTCTACGTGTCCCGTTCCGCGCGGGTCAATCCCGCGACACCTGTTTTCAACGCCCCGCGGCGGAAAAAAGTTCCGTCGCGCATGATTTAATCCTCCTGGTCACATTGCCACAATCTTCCAGCCCGGCCACGCGGCGCCGCACATCAAGAGGATGAGCGACAGCGCGAGCGTCAACCGGCGGTGCGCCAACGACGAGATGAACCCGCGCAGGGCGTTTCCGCCGTCGAGCTGGCCTCCGGGCCCTGCACAGGGTCGGAATCTCGCTCAAGGACGGCGTCACGTCGCAATTCTCGTCGAGCCCGAAGGGGAGGACCTTCCGCGCCGCGCGCCAAACTCTCCGGCGGCTCCGGCAATACCCGGCAATACCCGCCACAGAGGGCGCGACCCACTCGCAGAGCCCTCTTTCCGAGGAGGATCAGCCATGAAGTCCTGGCGCGTTCGGGCGGCCCTGGCCGCAATCGCTGTCGTATTCTCCTTCTGCGCGGCTTTCGCCCCGATGATGGCGCGCGCCGCCGAAAATCCCCAGCCCATTGCCAGCGTGGTCGCCATCGACGGATCGCTTTCCGTCCTGCGGGCGCCTGGCGACAAGTGGTTCGCAGGGTTCGTGCAGATGCCCGACTACGTCCACGACCACCTCAAGACCGACGACAAGTCGCTGGCCGCCCTGGAGTTCAAGGTGGGCGGCAAGATCGGCATCAACAAGGGCACCGAGATCGAGCTGGTCGGGCCGCGCGAGGCCGCTGACGTCACGAAGCGCGGCACCTTTGAGAAGCTGGTCCTCAAGAGCGGGACCGTCTGGGCAAAGTTCGCCAGGCAGCACGAGCAGTTCAAGATCCAGACCGAGAGCACGGTCATCGGCATCCGCGGCACTGAATTCCTGGTGGAGACGGGCGCGAACAAAGAGACCACCATCTCCGTGCTGGAGGGAGAGGTCGAGTACACCGGCGCGCAGGGTGCGGCCGGCGGTCCGGGGACCGGCGCCGTGGCCGGGCCGGGCGCGAAGATCACCATCGAGTACCAGAAGGTCCCGGTGGTGAAGCAGTACGACCCCAACGCGCTCCGCAAGGAGTCCGAGGAGCGCTACCCCGCGCTCAACCACTGGTTCGTGCGCGGGGTGCTCAGCCACGCGGCGTCCTACGTGCCGTATGGCGGGCTGGCGGTGGACATCATCACCGACCCCAACCACGCGGCCCAGGCCATCGCCAGCGCGGCGGCGAGCCACGTGCCGGGCGGCGGGCTCATTGTCGGCGTGCTGGGCAGCGCGGCCAGCAGCAAGCCGAAGGAGCCGGACTTCCCTAACGGGCTTGTCCCGGATCAGGGGGAGGCCAATCCCAACAACCTCACGTTCAACTGGAAGCCGTTCAAGGACGCCAGCGAGTACCTGTTGCTCCTGAGCAAGGACGAGAAGATGGACAGCCTCGACTGGAGCGCCCGCGTCAAGACCAACGACGCGGTGTATCCGAAGGACGGGATGCCGCTGGTCGCCGGGCAGAAGTACTACTGGCGCCTCATCGCGCTCAACAACGAGGGCAAGCCGAAAGGCAAGGCCAGCCAGACCTGGTTTGCGGTGCCCGCGGACTACAAGCCGGAAGGCCAGTAGCTCCATGACTGTTCCGACGAAGCGCTTCAAGGACCCGATGCGGTTCGTGCTGCCAGTCCTGGTGGCGCTGGTGATCGGATTTTCGCTCTTGCTGGCCCGGTCGTCGCTCATTGCGCGCTTCGAGCTGCCGGCCTTCGACTTCTTGCTGGCCGCCACCGAGCCGCAGACGAAGGTGGCCGACAATCTGCGCATTCTCGCGCTTGACGACACCACCATCAAGACCATGGAAGACGTCGCGGGGATGAAGTATCCCTATCCCCGCTCGACGTACGCGCACGTTCTGGAAAACCTCAAGAAACACGGCGCGAAGGCCGCCGTGTTCGACATCATGTTTTTTGAGGGGCGCGACGCGCTCGACGATCTGGAATTCGCCGGGGCGCTGCGGTCGTTTAAGAACACGGCTCTGGCATTTCAGGCCGGCGCGGAAAATGAGTTCCAAAAAGAGCCCGCCATGTTTCCCATCGATGCGTTCCGGCGGGCCAGCGCCGCGGTGGGTTTCGTGGACGTCCGCAAGGACATGGACCACGGGATTCGGCGCGTGAACCTGGCCCGCAAGGTGGACGGGGAGTGGCATCCCTCGCTGGATCTGGCCGCCTTCGCGCTTGCCCACGGTGTCGCCGTCAAGGACATCGCCTACGGAGAAAACCAGATCAAGGTCGGCGACAAGGTCATTCGGACCGGGGACGACTACGAGTACCTGATTCCCTACTACAGCGGAGGGCACGCCTCGTCGACCATCGTCGGCATGCTGCTGGATCCGATGCCGCTGGTGCGCGCGGTGCCCGGCGTGCAGTCGAAGGACCCATCGCTGCGGCCGCTGCGGCCGGAGGAAGTCAAAGACGGTGTGTTTCTCATCGCGCCCACGGCCAGCGGCCTGAAGGACATGCACTCCACGCCGGCCGGCGAGATGTCCGGCGGCATGATTCACGTGAACGTGCTCAACGGGCTGCTCACCGGCGCGTCCATCGAGGAGATGTCGCCGGGCTTTTATTACCTGACGATTATTTTGCTGCCGCTGCTGGTGGCGGTGCCCTTGTCGCGCATGCGCGCGCTGCCCGGGCTGGTGCTGGCGTTTACCGTGCTGGTCGCGTGGTGGGCGGTGGTGGCTTACGCATTTTCGCGAGGTATCTGGATACGCGGGGTGGCGCCGGCTGTGTCGCTGGTATTGACGACCCTGACGGTACTGGGCTTCCAGTTCCTGCGCACCCATTTTCTGCTCGGAAAATTCGTGGCTCCTGAGGTGGCCGACGCCATTCTCAGGCGCGGCGGCGACCTGAGCGGAATGAGCGAGGAGAAGGAAGTCAGCATTGTTTTCTCCGACATCCGAGGCTACACCACGTTGAGCGAGACCATGGAGCCGGCCGAGATGCAGGCGCTGCTCAACGAGTATCACACGCACACCGTGGCGGGCGCGCGCTCGATTACCTGGGGGACGCGCAGATGGTGCTGTTCGGCGATCCGCTGCACAAGCACGACCACGCGGCGGCGGCGGTGCGGGCGGCGTGCGACGTGCAGGACACCATCGAGGCGCTCAACGCGAGGCGCGAGAAGGAGGGCCGCGCGCCCTTCGACGTGGGCATCGGCGTCTGCACGGGGGTGGTGGCCATGGGCATCGTCGGCGCGGACAAAGGCCACGCCCAGTACACCGCCATCGGCGACGCGGTGAACACGGCGGCCCGCGTCCAGGCGCTCAGTCGGGAATTGGACTCCAAGATCCTGGCCACCGAGTCCACGGTGAAGTCCGCGGGCGATGCCATCGAGGCCGAGCCCATCAAGGCGGTGAGCCTGAAGGGGAAGGCCACCTCCACGATGGTGTTCCGCGTGCTGGGCTACAAGAAGACCGGCCCGAAGTCCGCGGTGACCCGGCTGGTGATGCTGGGTCTCGCGGCGGCCCTGCTGACCTCGGCCGGCTGCGGCAAGAAGGACGTTGCCAGCGCCGACGCGTCGCCCTCACCGACGTCGCGCTCGAAGTATCCCCCGCTGCCGACGGCGCCCGCGCACCCCGCGGCCACGGTGGCGGTGAAGCCCCCACAGGCCGAGGCGCCGCCGCCAAGGAAGCCGCCGAAGGTGCATCCGGTGGTCAGTACGGACGTGTTTATCAAGCATCCGTCGCCGAAGCCGAAACCCGCGGCGGTAAAGCCGAAGCCGAAACCCGCGGCGGTGAAGCCGAAGCCGAAACCCGCGGCGGTGAAGCCGAAGCCGAAACCCGCGGCGGTGAAGCCGAAGCCGGCCGCCAAGGCCAGCCCGAAGCCGCTCGCCGAGGTGGCGCCGGCGGTGAAGCCATCCCCGAACGCGGCCGCCGCGACCGGCGGAAAGCCGCTCCCGGCTCCAGCGGGCTCGCCGCCCCCAAGGCCGAAAACGTCCAGCGGCTTTGCCCGCATGGAGCTGCCCATCTATCCCCAGGCCCGCAAGAAGGCGGACAGCCGCATCCCCAGCCGGAGCGGCTCCGGCGGCCTGATCAAGCACGAGATCATCGTCCTGGTGACCGGCGACGACGTCGAGCGGGTGAAGCGCTATTACCAGGAAAAAATGAAAGCATCCATCGTCATGGACAGCGGCAGCAAAGCCAGCCGGGTGATCACCCTGACCGACGCGCCGGCCAACAGCACGAGCGCGCTCCCGCCCAGCACGGTGGTGATTCAGTCCGACGGAAACGGTTCGCAGATCACCCTGAGCGCGTATTATCCCATGAAATAAAAAAGGGCCTTTTCAGACCCTTTACCCATCCTGCTGGAGCACCTCGTCGATGCTCATGTTCCAGAACAGGTACTTTGCCCAGCCGACCCGGCTGGCGTCGCGCTTGACCAGGATCCACGGAATGAAAGCCGGTTTCTTCGGCTTGCGCAGAAGCGCCATGTTGGCCTCGTCCGGGGTGCGGCTGTTCTTGCGGGTATTGCACACCGAGCAGGCGCACACGCAATTCTCCCACGTGCTGCGGCCCCCGCGGCTGCGCGGGTAGACGTGGTCGATGGTGTCGCCGCTGCGGCCGCAATACTGGCAGGTGTGATCGTCGCGCAGCAGGATGTTCTTCTTGGTCATCGGCACCTCCTTATGAGGCCGCACGATGTAATAGAGCATTCGCACGATCGAGGGCATGCGCATGCGGAAGCGCGCGGAGCCGATCTCGCGATCGACGGTTTCCACCACCTCAGCCTTGCCCTTGTAGATCAGCTTGACCGCCCGCTCCAGCGTGGCCACGTTCAGGAACTCGTAGCTGGCATTCAGCACGAGCACGTAGGAAGCGCTCAAAAGACAACCATCCTTTTTTGCACGATTGGCGGCCCTTCACGCACAGGGCCGCGGTGTCATCCCTTCCGGCGTCGTTTCTGTCCGCGTCGTTTCTGTCCGAGTAGTTAGGATTAAAGTACCACAAGGGCCCGGGGCCCGTCAATTCGCCGACCGGCCGTTTTGAGCGACTTGCCGGGCGTACGTTCCCCTTGTCGGGTCCGGCAATTGGCCCGACTGGCACGAGGTCGGGACCCTCCCGAGGCGATCCTCAGCCCTCGGCGCCGCTCCGGAACTTTCACCCCACGGACAGGCCCGAACGCTCGCCGGTCTTGACATCCGCACCCATCCATGCCACCATGGGCGAACCTTGATCACCCATGTTGATGCCGGGCGGCCCGCAATCGTCCCAGGGGGGACGGTCCGCCCAGGCCTCGTCCGGCGGTTTGGATGTCTTCCGTAGCCCCGGGCGCGCTGGTGGAGTACTTCCAGGAAAAGAAGATCCTCTGCGGCCTGTGCCTGAAGGCGGACAAGAAGAGCCTCCACGTCCTCTCCGAGGAGAATCGCGAGGCCGCCGTCCCGCCCCAGCGCGTGGTGCTGGCCACCCCCAGCTTCATGAACCCCGCGGCCCTCCGCGAGGACGTGGTCGCGCGCCTGCGCAAGGAAAGCGCGCACCGGGAGGGGGTGAAGGCGGGGATCACCCTGGCCGACCTTTGGGAGTTGATGGCCGAGGAGCCCGGCCAGTACACCATCCACGAGCTGGCGGCTTTTTACTTCAGCGGAACTCCGGAATCCGACCAGATTTCCGGCCTGCTGCGCGCCCTTCGCGACGACCGCGTGTATTTCGAGCGCAAGAGCGACCTTTACGTGCCCCACGATCGGGAGCGGATGGAGCAGCTCGCCGAGAGCATCCGCGCCGAGGAGCGTAAGGAGCGCGAGCGCGAGGAGATGGTGCGCTGGCTGAAAAGCACCTGGCTGCGCGTCACCGCGCCCAATGGCGGGCCGGAGTGCCTGTCCCGCTACCTGGACTGGATCAAGGACGTGGCGGTTTTCGCCAACGAATCCAGCCGCTTCAAGGAAGTCCAGGCCTTGCTGGGGCGCGCCGGGATCGCGCAGAACGATGGCGCGTTCCAGGTGCTGGTGCGCTCCGGCGCCTGGTCAGCGGACGAAAATCTGCTGTTGCACAAAAATCGGGTTCCCCGCGAATTTCCCGCCGATGTCAACGCCGAGGCCGGGGCGATTGTCGCGCAATTTCGCTTGCACGGACTTCCCGAGGATGCGTCCCGCACCGATTTGACCCATCTGCACGCGGTCACCATCGACGACGAGCACACCGTGGAAACCGACGACGCGCTGAGCATCGAGCGCATCGATGAGGGATGGCGGGTCGGCGTGCACATCGCCGATCCGGCGGCGTTCATGCAGCCAGGCAGCGCGCTGGATCGCGAGGCGCTGCACCGGGCGACTTCCATTTATTTTCCTGACTTGAAAATCCCCATGCTGCCCCCGGTGCTGGGGACTGAGGTCTGCTCGCTCACCGCCGGCAGCGATCGATTCGCCATCTCATTGCTGGCCGACCTGGACGAGGCCGGCAATCTGCTGCGCTCGGAAATTGTGGAGTCGCGGATCCGGGTGCGTGAGCGCCTGACCTACGACGACGTGGACGCATTTCTCGAGGAGGGCCGCGAGGATCTTACGGCCATTTTCAAGCTCGGCGAGGCGCGCCGCCAGCGCCGCCGGCAGAGCGGCGCGGTGTTCGTGCCGTTCCCCAGCGTCGAGGTGTACGTGGAAATTGATGAGGAGGGCAGCCACATCGACGTGCGCCGCGAGGAGCACGACATTCGCAGCCACATCGTGGTGTCGGAGTTCATGATCCTGGCCAACGAAATCGTGGCCAGCTTCTGCCGCGACCGGGAAATTCCCGCGGTGTACCGCGGGCAGGCCGAGCCCACCGAGCCCATCGAGATTGGCGAGGTGTTCACGGCGCTGCACGGGTTTAAAATCCGCCGCCTGCTCCGCAAAGGCGTTACCAGCCTGGATCCCATCCGCCACTCCGGGCTGGGCCTGGACGCCTACCTGCAGTTCACCTCACCCATCCGCCGCTACGTGGATCTCGCCATGCACCGCCAGGTGAAGCACTACCTGCGCCACGGCGCGCCGCTCTATGCGCGCGAGGACATGGAGAAAATCTCGACGCACATCGCCGGCCCGGTCGAGCAGGCTGAGTTGATGGAGCGCCAGCGCAAGGCCTACTGGATTTTCAAGCATCTGGAGGAAAGCCTCTGGGCCGAGCGCGCGGCCACCGTCCTGCAGACGTTCTCGGACCGCTACCACGTGCAGCTTTACGACACCCTGGTGGAAACCGAGTGCCCGTCCGTCTCTGGAGCCGGCGTTTCACCGGGCGACCGCATCCAGGTAAAAATCGAGCTGGTCTGGCCCCGAGAGGGCGTCCTGCGGGTCAGCGCGGTGCCCCCGGCTCGGCAGTAGGTGACCCGCCCGGTTCCACCTTCGGCGTGCAGATCTTCACGATCTGGTGCCGCTCGATTTCAAACCCCAGCCCCTTGCACGCCGTGCCCAGCGTGCGCTCGTTGGCCCTGGTGACCTCTCCCACCAGGTAGCGAAGCCCGAGCGACGCGGTCACCTCGGCGGCCGCCTTGATCAATTTGTCCACCACGCGGCGGCCCCAGTAGTCGCGCCGCACCGCGAGGTCGTGGATCATCACCTGGGGCTCGCCGGTGGACGATTCCTCGTTCTTCAAATCGAGCATGATGTAGCCCACCAGCTGCCCCTTGTCGACGTCCTCGGCCACCAGCACCTTGAAGGTGGGATCGAGCCGCACCACCATCTCCAGCTCGGCGAGGCTTTTTCGGGTGCGGGCCCGCACGTAGTCCGGGCTCACCTCGCGGGTGTGGGGAATTCCGTAGGTCACCGACTCAACGGCAAGATCCCGCACAAATCGCGCGTCCTTGACCCTTGCGTCGCGAATTTCGATTTTCATTTGCGCTTGACCATCGATTCCAGGGACGCCGTGCCGAGCACGTCCTTCGTTATCAGCCGGCGGCGCTCCGCGTCTGCCATCAGGCGCTTGCCTCCGGCGTCGTAGACTTCCGCCAGCATGCGGTGCGCATCCAGCACCGACAGCCGCCGGTCGTCGAGCGATATTGCCTTGCGCAGGTGGCGTGCCGCCTCGTCGAGCAAGCCTTCGTGGCCCAACGCGTCCCCCAGGTGCTGCTGGTACAGCGCGTTGTGCGGCTCCATCTGGGCGGCCTTGCGCAAGTGGGTGAGCGCCTCGCCGGAGCGCCCCTCCCGATACAGCGCCCGCCCCAGCACGACGCGCAGATAGGCTTGCTCGGAGGCGCGGAAGGTCGGCTCGTCCACCAGTCCCTGCCAGAGGGCGATGGCGCTCGGATAATCGCCGGCCCGCATGTGCGAAAGCCCTTCGATGTAGCGCGCCAGGGGGGCGTCGAGCGAATCCTCGTCGCACGCCCTGCGCAGCCACTCGAGCGTCGCGGCGTGATTTTTCCGCCGAAAGTGCACGAAGGCCACGTCGAGCGCCCGCGGGCGATAATGGGCGTCCAGCGCCGCGGCCTCGCCGGCGTGGCGCGTCGCCTCGTCAAATCTCCCCTCGTCGAGCAGCGCCCGGGAGATCTTGAAGTGCAGCGAGGGGAGAAAATAACCGGCCCCCATTGCCGCGAAATACTCGGCAAGCGCCTCGCTCGACGCGCCGCGCGCTCGCAGCCGGTCCGCCGCGATGATGCGCCGCGCCGCGCGCAGCGAGTCCTCAGTCGCTTCGCCACGGGTCAGGGCGACCACCAGATCGCCGACGTAGCGGTGTTCCAGCGGAAGATACCCCCCGTTGACGGAATACGACACCGTGATCGATTCTGGGACGAGCGCTTTTCGCTGAAGGATTTCCAGGATTCGGTCCGGGGCCTCGAAAATCGTGTCGTCCGCATCCAGGAAATAATCCACGTCGATATCCAGGAGCACCGGCCCGCCCAGCGTGGGAAGCCGATCCACCGTGCACAGGGTAAAAGGCCTCCCCAGCAGGCGGCCCTCCACGCGGCCGTCCACCGTGCGCAGGCTGGCATAATCGTCGAGGGTGACGTCGTACCATTTTTGCAATTCGTCGCGGGTCCAGGCCAGCAAGTCGCGGCCCTGCGGCAGCCAGGGAGGGACCACCCAGTACAGGGTGCGCACGGTGTCGTCGAGGACCGCCGGATACAGGTAGTTCCCGGCGTGGAATCCACCCCAGGGGAGGCGGGGATTGGAGCGAAAGCGATGCAGGTCGTCCGCGGTCTTGCAGGCCAGGATGCCCTCGACCGTCTCGCGGGGAAATCCCTCGTCGGACAGGTCCAGGTGCGCGTCCAGGTGGACGCAGACAGCCTCCTGAAATGCCAGTCCCTTCCAGGCGGGATAGGCGTCGCAGTGATCCTCCATGACAAACACCGGCGCGCTCACCTTGAACAGGTTCGCGGAGGGGGGGGTGGGCCCCTCTGGAAACCTCATCGGACGTGAACGGCTTTGAGGCGGTCAGCGAGCCGCGATTGGCTGGCTCGAGTCGTCCGCCGGAGCTCCTGAATCCGCAGGGGCTCCCACCCCGCGCCTGGAAGACCCCCGCATGATCTACCTGGGCTTCCTGCTGCACCTCTACCAGCCGCCTCAACAGGTTTCCGAGGTGATGCGGACCATCTGCAACGAGTCGTACCGTCCCCTCATGCGGCTCATCAACATGCGGTCGGACGCCCGCTTCACCATGAACATCAACTGGAGCCTCACCGAGCGCTGGCTGAGGGACGGGTACAGCGACCTGGTGGACGCCGTGCGGGTCGCGCTGGAGAGCGACCGCATCGAGATCACCTCGAGCGCCGCCTACCATGCGATCGTGCCGCTGATTCCGCGCAGCGAGCGGGCCCGCCAGGTGCTCCTCAACGACGATCGCAGCCGCGGCGTGTACGGGAAGTCCTACCACCCGGTCGGCTTTTTTCCGCCGGAGATGGCGTTCGGGCCGGAGGTCGTGGATACTCTGAAGCCGCTCGGCTACAAGTGGACGATTACCGACGACGCCCCGTTTTCCGCGCTGCACGGAAGCGTGCCCGGCACCTGGATTCCCGCCGTCGAGGGATTTCCGGTGGTGCTGCGCAGCGGGATGTGGAGCAACCGCGTCAGCATGGAGCGCAATGAGCGCGGAGAAATGCGGGGCGGCGCGGAGATGGCGCACTGGCTGATCGACGGCATGTCCGACTGGTTCGGCGAGGAGGACGGTTATTGCGTCATCGCCATGGACGGCGAGACGTTTGGCCACCACCACAAGGGTTACATCGAGAAATTCCTGGTGCCTTTTCTGGACACGCTGTCCTCGAGGTCGGACGAGATCAGGCTGGTACACGTGAAGGAGATCGTGGAGAAGTTTCCGCACAAGGCAGCCGGCGTGCCGCCCGGCTCCTGGTCGACCAGCCGCGAGGAATTCTTGCGGGGCGATTTCTATCCCCTGTGGAAGGGGCACCGAAACGAGGCGCACGACCTGCTCTGGGAGTTGACCACGCTCGCTCACAGCGGCGTCGATCGCCTCCACCAGATGCTCGACCAGGGACTCAACTCGTGCACGTTCTGGTGGGTGGGCCGCAATCCCGGTGAATTCAACCCGATGACCCTGGGCGGAATCAAGATGCTCATGCAATTGATCCGCCTGGGAAATCCGGAGGCCGTCGAAAAAGCAGAAGCCATTCATTCGCAGTTGGTGGGAATTCTCGGGCCACCGCCACCCCTTCCATCCGGCGGGAATGGCCCGCCGGGCTCGCCGCCGCGGCCCCGGGAGAGCCCGGGTGCGAAAGTGCCGGCCCGCAAGAAGGGCGTCTGATGTTCTGCGAAGGGTGCGGCCATCGGGTGCTCCCCCTGGCGCAGCGTTGTCCGACTTGCGGGGCGGCCCATAAAGAGGACGGCCACCGGTACCTCGGAGCGTTTGGCCGATAGTCAAAGGAGTCCCTTGCAGCCGATTTATCTGGACCACAATTCCACCACGCCGCTGGCGCCGGAAGTGCTCGACGCCATGCTTCCCTACCTTCGTGACCATCATGGAAATCCGTCCACCGGCCACGCCTTCGGGAAAATCACCCGGCAGGCCATCGACCGCGCTCGCCAGCAAGTGGCCCAGGCACTGGGCTGCGAAGCGGAAGAGATCGTCTTCACCGGCGGGGCAAGCGAGGCGAACAATCTCGCGGTGAAGGGGCTCGCCTGGGCGCGGCGCGATCGTCGCCACCTGGTGATTTCCACGGTCGAGCACCCCTCGATCCGCAACGCCGCGCGATGGCTCGCCGAGGAGGGCTGGTCGCTCAGCATGGTGGGCGTCGACGCGCACGGGCGGGTTTCCGTGGAGGATATCGAGGAGGCGCTCCGCGAGGACACGCTGCTCACCTGCTTGATGGCGGCGCAAAATGAGGTGGGGAGCATCATGCCGGTGAACGCCGTGGCCGCGGCGGCGCACGCGCGCGGCGCGGCATTTCACGTGGATGCCTCCCAGGCGGTGGGAAAAATTCCGGTGCGGGTCAACGACATGGACGCCGACATGTGCGTCGTGGCCGCCCACAAATTCTACGGGCCGAAGGGCGTGGGCGCGCTGTTCGTGCGGACTGGCGTGCACCTCGACTCGGTGGTGCACGGCGTGGCGCACGAGCGCGGCCTGCGGGCCGGCACCGAGAACGTGCCGGGAATTGTCGGCCTGGGTGCCGCCATCGAGCTGGCCACGCGCAATCTGGAGCGAAACGCGGCGTATCTCAAGGCGCTTCACGACCAGTTATGGGAAGGTCTGCGCGCGCGCATTCCCGACGCGGTCTTGAATGGACATCCCGGCGAGCGCCTTCCGAATACGGTGAACATCTGCATACCCGGCGTGGACAGCCTGACACTGCTCGAGCAGATCCCGGCCCTGGCGGCTTCGACCGGCGCGGCCTGCCACTGGGGAGTGACCGAGCCGTCGCACGTGCTCACCGAAATGGGCCTGCCCCGGGAGGTGTCGCTGGGCGCCATCCGTTTCAGCGTGGGCCTGGGAAACACGCCCGAGCAGATCGATCAGGTGGTGGCGCTGGTAGCCGATCGCGTGGACGAACTGACGAACTGCGCAAGGTGCGCGCGTGACTGAGCCCGTCGGCAAAACGCTGCCGGCTCCTTTTTCATTGGATCCCTGGCTGCTTCCCTGGTTTGAGCGCGCGCGGCGCGACCTGCCCTGGCGCGGCACGCGCGATCCGTATCACATCTGGGTTTCCGAGGTCATGCTGCAGCAGACTCGGGTGGATACGGTAATTCCCTATTACCACCGATTTATCGCACGATTTCCGAGCATGGCCGAATTTGCGAAGGCGCCGCTCGACGACGTGCTGAAAATGTGGGAGGGGCTCGGATATTATGCCCGCGCGCGCAATTTCCACCGGGCGGTAAAAACCCTGGTGGCCGAGGGGCGCGGCGTGCCGGACGCCCTGGACGCCATGCTGGCGCTGCCCGGGGTTGGCCGCTACACCGCCGGCGCCGTGTTGAGCATCGCTTTTGACCGCCGCCTGCCGGTGCTGGACGGCAACGTGATCCGCGTCTTGACCCGGCTGACGGCCGAGCCCGCTGACGTGCGTCAGACGGCCACCGTGGAGCGCCTCTGGATGCTTGCTGAACGACTCGTCGGCGAGCACGCCTCGCTGCACAACCAGGCGCTCATGGAACTGGGCGCCACCGTGTGCAAGCCGCACGAGCCGGCGTGCGGCGCCTGTCCTCTGGAAACGTTGTGCGCGGC
>VGFD01000056.1 GCA_016868975.1 Armatimonadota bacterium
ATGCAGGTGGCGGTCGATGGCTTCCTGATCGGGCACCGGCCCGCGCAGCAGTTGACCCAGGTCAAGGAGCGAGGTGATGAGCGCTGGGAGCACTCCGGGACCGTCAGTCACGGTGGGGCCGCAGCGCGCGTCGGCCACCAGATATCCCCCGAGGCGGGCGCGCGTCTTGATTTCCTCGACGAGGCGGCTCTTGCCGATACCCGCGCGACCGGCCACCAGCACGAGGCGTGAGGAGGCCTCCTCCGATGGGAGCGCCACGGATTCCAGCAATTTCGCGAGTTTTTCGCGATGGCGGTCGCGGCCCACGAAGACGCGGGCGGGATCAACGCGCACTTCCAGGCGCAGGGTAAAGGCCGGGACCGTGATGGCCTCGGCGCTGCCCTGGAAGCTCACCCGCGCGGAATCGATGGTGACGTCGCCGGGCGCCTGGGGCAGCAAGGCGATGTGGACGATGCGGTGGCGGTGCCCTTCGACGTCGATCGGGCCGAGGTGGACTTCATTGGCGCCGCTCTCGGCGAGCCGCAATCCGTCCGGCAGCTTGAAGTTGAGGGTCAGGCCGCGGGCCGGCATGTTGCCCGCGTTCTCGATGCGGATGTCCACCGGCAACGGCTCGCCGAGCGCGGCGTCGCGGGCGCTGCGGGCGGCCACCTGGATCTGCGGGGCGACCGGCTCTTCAACGCTGAACGTGGCCGACGCGTCGGGAGAAACGACCTGCTTTTCGCCGGCCGCGTCCACGAAAGTGATGCTCTCCACGCGCGCGGTGAAGCGGCCCACGCGCACCGGGCGAAGCACGACCACGCCGTGCACGGTGGCCTGCGGGAGGATGCGGTGGAAGGCCACGGCGCCGTCCGCGGACAGGGCGCGGGAGGCGGTCAGGCCTTTGGGAGGCTTGCGGCCCTCCAGCCGGTCCATGGGGGCGGTGCGGCGGCCGCGCGGCGTGACGTGGGGAGGCGACTCGCCTTTCTCGGGAGCCTGCACGAATCCCGACGGCAGGTCCCACTCGATGACGACGTCGCGGATCTCGTCGGCGCCGCGATTCTCCAGGCTGACGAACAAGAGGAGGTCGGCGCCCCCCACCCCCACGGCCCGCGGGTTGACTTTGACCCGCACGTGCAACGGCGATTCGGTCTTACGACGCGGCGATCCGCGTGGCTTCTTCGGCATGCGAGCCTATTCGGGAGGCCCCACGGCTTTCCTGGAGGGGCGCCCGGCGGTGCCCGCCGAAGGTGGGGCTGGAGGCTCGCGTCCTGGAGTGACGCGAGGGCGCGGTTGTGCACATCTGCGTGGCGGCCAGGACCGACTACGCTCCCAGCCTCGCGTCACGTGCATGTCCAGAGTGGGGGGTGGTCCTGACCTCCCGGCGCGGTTCATATGCGACGAAAACTGTGCATATCTGGGTCATATGCACGATTTCGTTGCATATGACCTCGGAAAGGCGTATATATTCCAGACTTTGACAACTCGTGGCTTGACGCTCCCAGCCTCCTCGCCACAGGAAACGGAGCATCGATACTGGAAGTTCTAGACGCACCCGCATGGTCAAAATTCGTGGAGGCTTGCCGCTTTTGAGTGTACCGGAGAAGCCAGACATCTCGGAGGTTTTCGCAGACAATGAACGGGTCGGCCGCGCACTGGCCCGCGGGGTTCGCGACGCGCTCGCAATGCACAAGGCGCTGGGAAATCCCGTTGTCGAATGCCGCGACGGTGAGATAATCTGGGTTCAGCCTGAGGACATTTCCATTTCAGAAGTCGACGAATGACTATCGATGAACTGAGGTTACTCGATGTCCTTCAGGATAGGATCATCAACCTCAAACTACACATCGCGAACGGGAACCCCGCGCTGAAAAAACCTCTTTTATTGCTCCTCATCCTGTCACGGCTTGAACATTCACACTCTCCGACAAATGAATTCCCGTATGCCGCACTTGAAGAGCCACTTGCAAGTCTGATTGAGCGGTTTGGCGGACGCCCGGTGACCCACGGCCCAAAGCCTGAGCAGCCCTATTATCATCTTGACCAAACCCTGTGGGCGGTGCACAACCTGCCTGCCGACCTTCAAGTGTCTCGAGCACGGACGCCCAGTGCGAAGCAATGCAGAACCACCTGGGCGTCGCTGCCAGAGGACTTCTTCCGCCTGCTCGCATCGTCCACGGAAGCTCGGCACCGATTGGCTGACGTAATTCTTGACAACTGGTGGCCAGACACGCTTCACGATGACATTCGAGCCAGATTGGGACTGGAGGCGTCACGTCGGGAACTTTTCGCCGCGAGAGCGACTCGCTCGCGGGACTTTGTCGAAGCCGTACTCACCAATTATGATCACCGCTGTGCGTTATGCGGCTTCAACGCACGCTTTAGAGGAAGTGGCTTTGGAGTGGACGCCGCGCACATTCGCTGGCATGCTCACCGGGGGCCAGACCGCCTCGAAAATGGCGTCGCGCTATGTAAACTGCACCACTGGGGACTTGACAGCGGGGTGCTGACGATTCGTATGGATCATACGATCCAGATCTCCCCTCAACTCTCCACTCACGACGTGCACAGCAGGCGGCTCTTTACAGAACTGCAGGGCAGTCGGCTCCTTTCACCGCGAAGCAGACCACCACACCACGACTTTCTCAACTGGCATCACGTATTTGTGTTTCGTGGCGACATCTTTAGCTCCAGCGCCGCCCCCTGAGGCGCCAGCGAGGTGAGCACCCGGGCCAGCGCCGGGGTGACCTCCTCGTCCACGTGGAGCGTGTCCACGATGGTGAGAAACCGCGCGACGTCCAGGGTTTCGCAGAGCCAGCCGTGCCACCAGCCCTGCGGGAGGCGGTTGGAGTAGGGGCCGTCCTGCAGGGCGGATGACAGCGCCCGACGATGCTTGGAAATCTCCGACAACACGTCGCCCTCGCGGAAAATCAGGCTGGGCATCTCAGTCGTCGTGAACACCGCCACGAACGCATTGCCCGCGCCCGACAGGCCCGAGGTGGCGCGCTGCACGCACTCCAGGAAAAGGCGGCCGTAGCACGACCCGAAAAAGTGCGCCAGCACGATTTTTTCTTCCAGCCGCACGATCTTTAAGTGCTGCTCGTGAATTCCCAGGTGCTCGGCAAAGGATTGAGCCAGCTCGTAGGAAATCGACGGCGAGCCCTGGCCCTTGAAGGTGGCGCCCGCGCTCACCCCCGCCGCGGCGGTGCGGAGACGTTTTCCGCTGGCGCGCGTCACCTGGCGCTTCTGGCCGCCGAGCACGATTTCGGTGGGCAGCGTGGCCGTCGGCCCCTTTTGCATCGGCAGGTATCCAACCACCCTTTCGGTGACCGCGTCAACCACTTCCAACTCTCCGCCGTCGCGCGCGATATTGCTGTGGATCATCCCGCGGACGTAAAGCGCCTCCAGCCGATCCGAAGGCTCGTAGCGGCCCTGCGACAGTGCGTTCAGCCAGGTGTCGCGGGCCAGGTGAGCAAGCATTTCTTCCAGCCGCAGGACGGTGAATTCACCCGAAATCCACGCCGGCAGCCGGTCGTGCATGGTCTTGGCGTCCACGAATCGGTTGCGGTTCTGATAGGCCAGCGACCACGCCTGCTGGACCAGCACCGACGGGCGGAAGCACTCGCGCCCCTGGTGCAATTCTCCCGCGCGGGCGCACTCCAAGAGGTGCTCGAACCGCGCGCGCTGGCCCGGAAAATCGTAAAAACATGCCACGCGCGTGACGTCCCACGTGCGCCGATTTCCGCGCCCCACCCGTTGCAGCAGGGAGGCCACGTCGGCCGGCGGGCCCACCAGCCCGACGAGGTCGATGTCCCCGATGTCGATCCCCAGCTCCAGCGTCATGGTGGCCACGCACAGCGCGGACGGCGCGGTGAGAAAGCGCTTTTCCACGCGCTCCCGCTCGTTGCGCGCGAGGCTCGCGTGGTGCACGAACACCTCGGTGCCGAAGGGCGGCTTCCCGGTGCAGGCCGCCGCCAGGTTTTCCGCCTCGGCGCGGCTGTTGGTGAACACCAGCACCTTCCGCACGCCGCGCCCGCCGTTCCCCGCCCGCGACGCTTTCACCAGGCGCGCGAAATACGCCATCATCGACTTCGCGTCGGTGCCCTCGACGAAGTCCGCCTCGATCTCGCGGCGCTCGGAAGTGGCAATTACCCGAGCCCCGCGGCCCAGGTAGCGGGTCGCGACCTCCTCGCCGGCCGCCGCCGTCGCCGTGGCCGCAATCCGCTGCAAGGGCAGCGGCACCGCCCGTCCTCGTGCCGCGGCGCCGGCCGCCACGCCCATGGCCAGGCGTTCCAGCCGCGCCACCAGGATGGCCGTCTGGTCGCCGCGCGCCGTGCCGTCGAGCACGTGCAATTCATCGAGCACGATCGCCCGCACCGTCTTGAGCACCTCGGGCCGACGCGCCAGCAAGGAATCCAGCGACTCCGGCGTGGTCACGCAAAATGCCGGGGGATTCTTGTCGTCCCACTCCGCGTGATCGCCGGTCTTGCGCGCCAGCACGATTTTCAAACCGGCCAGCGGCGCCTCCAGGCGGCGAAATAAATCGTTCGCCAGCGCCCGCGTCGGGGAGACGATGATGACCCCCGGCGCGGCCCATCCCTCGCGCAGCATGCGCTCGGCAAGCGGGCCGGCGTAAGCCTCGGTCTTCCCAGTCGCGGTGGCGGTCGCGAGCAGGACGTTTTCCCCGGCCAGAATGCTCGGCACCGCTTCCCGCTGAATGGCGGTCAATTGCGGAAACCGCCCGAAAAACGGATACCATGCGCGCGGAACCAGGCCGCGGACGCGCCCGACGTCCATCAAGAGAAGCGCGGAGAAACGGCTCCCAGCGCCTCTTCCCAGCGATCCAGCAGGGCCGGCGCCTTGTGGGGCACGTGGCGCATGTAGTCCGCCATCTCCACCAGCAATTTCAGCGCCTGCCGCAAGTTTCCGAGCCGCCCCCATGAAATCGCCCGGTAGAGCATGTCGCCGAGTCGGGTAAACGCCTCGCCGGGACCCTCAAATTCCGGATACGCCCGGTGATAGAGTCCCCAGACGCGCGCGGCCAGTTCCCGGTAGTTAGTCCCGTCAAATTCCGACAGCCCGGTGTGCGCCTCCGGCCCCACCAGCCCGCGCAGCACCTCCAGTCCCGACGAATCCGGCGTGATGGCGAAGGTCACGTACAGATGCTGCTGCTCGGCGTACATTGCGGGGATGGCGCGGTGCACCGGGTGGCCGCCGCGGGGAAGGTCGTCGACGTTCACCTTGCAGCGGCCCGGGCCCATCGCGGCGGTCGCGTAATACGAGAACAGCACGGCGGCGTAATACGCATGGCCACCGGACAGCAGGCTGTAGAATTCCGCCTCGTCGAGCAGCAGCACGAGCCCGTTGTACCCGGCCCGACGGGCCAGCGTGCTGATGCCGCCCAGCAGGTACGCGTAGATGTGCGACCAGGGACAATAATCCATGAGCGCGTAGAGTCTGTGGTATTTTTTGCCCTCGTGCTTGAGCCTCTGGTCGAGAATCACGTTGCTCACCGTGGGATGTCCCTCGACCCAGTCGAACAACGTCTCCACCAGCGAGCGCTGCGAGTCGAGCGCCCGCAGGTCCTTGTAGTAGGCCAGCGCGGGGCTCAAATATTTGTGATAGGTCTCGCCGTCAACCTTGAGCAATTCCTCGGTAAGATCCGGGTTGCCCAGGATTCGATCAAAGAGCGGCGCCAGTCCGCCTTCCTCGTTGCCCGGCCGATCCGGATAGCGCAACGCCCGCACCGCGCGCCGATACACGCGCTTGGGCATGGAGGGCGGCGTCTCGCGGGCGTCCAGGGTGACCCGCGCGGTGACGAAATTGCGGGCCAGCGCCACCTGCTCGACGTATTCCAGGTGGTGCGTCTTTCCCGTCCCGTAGTCCCCCATGATGATGCGGAAGGCGCCCTGGGACAGCGTTTCCTCCAGGTCCTGGCGCACCAGCGCAATCTCTTTTTCGCGCCCCACCGTGTACGTCTCGATCAAGTGACGGGGCACGACGCCCAGTCGCAGCGCCTCGATGGCGTGCAGCGCCTGGGCCTCGGTGACGCTGGGGCACGCGGGGATGGGCGCGATCGATTCCTCGGGAAGCAGTGAACTCGGGGGCGGGGTGGGACGTCGCTTCGGCAGCGGCTCCGGTTGACTCTGCGCTACCGCCTGTCCGCGCGCCAGGATCGACATCACCGCGCTGATGCCTTCGGGCTCGGTGGCCACCTCCAATTCGGAGGCCACCACCAGCCACGCCACCTGCGGCTTGTTGTCGAAGCAAACGCGCACCACGCGGCCGCCGCGCTGAATTTCCAGCACCGAGCCGGGACCGAGGAACGGATGCTTCACGCGGGAGCCGATGGTCCACATCAGGCGTCGATGAAGGTGCTGTCCGCGGAATCCAGGGCGACCACTCCGTCTTGCAGGAGCCGCTCCAACTCCTCCAGGAGCAACGCGCGCTGCTCCCCGCGATACTGGCGGAACAACAGGTCGATCCAGGTTTTCACGAAGAGCCGTCGATGGCCGATCTCGAAGGCAAAGTCCGTGCAGGTCTGGGCCAGGGCCTGCAAGTTGCGGGATTGAATGGAGCGGTCGCTCTTCCAGTCCTCGGCAGCCTCAAAGACTTCCAGCAGGCGTTCCCCGATACGCACCAGCAGCGAGGTCATGTCCAGGTCCAGGTGCTCGAGGTCGATCACCGGCGCCTGCGGGCTGCGCTCTGACAGCGGAATCGGACTCTTCAGGCGCTGATCGAGCGCCGGATAGTCCGGCACCACGTTGCGCAAGAACTCCGGCGGCACCGCGTACAAAAAGAGCACTCCGGGCAAAAGCGCCGAACCGCAGAGGTCGATCACCTGCCGCAAATTGTCGCCCAGCGCCTGGATCTTGGTGCGAGAAAACGACATGTTGCGGTCGACCTCGTCAAAGAGCAGAACGCTGCCGGGAAATCCGTACTCGACGAGGAGCTGGCACATGCTGCGCAGCATGGTGAACGCGTTGCCTTTTTCGATGGTCTCGAATATCCCCAGTTCGCGGACGTCGGTGCGGGTGACCGGGTCGCCGCGCAGCCAGGCCTCCAGCACCGCCTCCTTCTGGTCGTCGCCAAATGAGTACGCGCGCATGAATTCCGCGGCGGCGCGGCGGAAGGAGTGGCTGTCCACGGCAACGCGCATCGCGGTCTGTGAGATCCAGCGCTTGAAATCCTGATCGCCGAGCGTGTTTCTGCGGTCGTCGGCGACATCGCGCAGAATATCCGTGAGCCCCCGGGAGGGACGGCTCGCGTCGGTGGGCGGCGGGCTGGTGATGTTCATGGTGACCGCGCGATACACCTTGACCGAGTCGTCGTAGGGGCACTCCTGCGGCGACAGGCTCACAATGGCGGTGGGGAATCCCTCGTCCCAGGCCAGATCGCGCACGCAATACAGAAAGTGCGTCTTGCCGCCGCCGTAATATCCCTGCACCAGCTTGAAGCCGGAGCCGTGCGCGGCCTTCAGCAGGCGGCGCAGATATTCGTCCCGCAAAATGCGCAGGTAGGTTTCGTTGCCCACGTTCACGTACTGGATGCCGCGATCGGGCGGTTGGCCGCCTTCCCCCATGCGGTGCACGATGTGGGAGGCCAGGGCGGAGTTAAGAGGCGCGCGTTCCACTATGCGATCCTTTCCGGCGTACTAAACCAGAGGGTGAGATAATATTGTCCGTTGCCGCGCTCGTCCTCGATGTACAGAACGCGGGATTTCTGCTTCGTCGTGCCGGCCGTGGCCGAGCCCAGCGCGAGGCGCAGTCCCTGGTGGGACAGCTTTCCCGCACGGCGCAACCGGGCGAGATCGTAGGCAAACTGAACGCGGCTGTAGGGCACGAAATTCTCGCGCTGGGGATCGTCGTAGAAACGCTCGCTTTGCATCGAGAACGCGATTTCCGCCAGCAGGTCGGCCAGCTCCACGCGCGAGCCCATGGGCTGATTGGTGCGCGTCAGGCGAACTTTATAGGCGTCCAGCAGGACGTGGAAATACCGCTCGGCGTCAAAACCCTTCCCCTCGAGCGCCAGGATCCCCCGTCGACACGCCTCCAGAACAGCCTCCGGCGTGGCCGCCACCTTCTCCAGTTCCAGGCGGGCATAGCGCACTGACGCGCTGCGCCGCGACAGATCGAAAAGGGCTGTCAGCGGCCCCAGGCGGAACTCGGGGGGATCGGTGGTGAGCATCCCCACCTCCATCCCCACGTGTGCCGCGGCGTCGCGCATGTGCTTGGCGAGGTAGAACTTGAGGCGGCGGTCCTCCTCGTCGAGGTGCGCCTTCACCTGTCCGGTGAACGACTTCAGCCGCTCGGTCATCTCCGGAGAGGGCAGCGTGGACTTCTCCAGCTTCTGCAAGGCGGCGAGCGCCTTCGCGCTTTCCCCGGCCTGGAACGCGCGCGCGACGTCCTTCACCGCCTTGCCCACGGCGCGCGCCGAGTTCTCCAGCGCCTCCACGTCCTTGCCGAAGGTGGCGGCGAGGTCGGCAAGGGCGGGACGGGTCTCTTCGGGGGTCTCGACGGTCATGCGCGTGCTGCCTTCCAGAAAGGTGACGCGCATGGTTCGCGATCGGTCCTGCTCTTATCCTCGTTCGTAGGAATGGCTGGCGAGCCCGGTCAGGTCCGCCAGCGCGAGCTTGCGAGGACGGCTCACCAGGCCCGCCCGGGCAATCAGGGCATCCACCACCCGACGAAAGCCCGGCCAGTCACGCTCAAACACGACCGGGCGGCCTTCGTGGAAGAAGCGCGCTTGATGGCGGTCCACGTAGAGCTGGTACACCTCAGGCCAGGGGATGAGTCGCGTGTCGGCCGCGTCGATGACGCGCATGCCGTTGGTGGTGATCTCGACTTCGAGCACGCGATGCCGCAGCACGCCTTGTAGGCCCGCGAGAACGCCTCCCACGCGACCCAGGCGCCAATGACCGGATGCGGCAGGTAGACGCCGACTGTCCAGGAGCGCGCGAACTCCACGAAAAAGACAAGCCCCAGCAAGCCGAACCCGAGCGGGATCGGCCGGCAGTACTCGAGAAAGAACGGATGCCAGATGCGGACCAGGATCCCGTCCTCGCGAGGCTTGTCGTAGCTCTTGTCCATAAGAATTGTTCCCAGACTTGTCGGCAGAAAGGCATCGGTGGTTAACTGCCTGTTTTGCTCGGGCTCGTCGCCGGTGGGCTCAGCGGCCTTGGCGCGCTCAACGTCCTGGCGGAAGAGGGCCTCGACCAGCTTGGCGCGCAGCTTGAGAATCAGCAGCACTCCGGGTTGCATGAGAACCGTCCTGTCTTGATATAGCGTTTCGAGATAGGGTTGCGCAATTGTAGTATCGGCATCTGAAAAAAATCATGAAGAACCGTTACAGGCCCGTCATGCCGCGGGAAGGTTCCAGGAAGCGCATGAGACTCCTTCTCTACTTCTTGAAGCCCTTGGGCACGCTCTTTGAGGGCACCGAGGGCGCTTCGAACGGCGGCTTCTCTTCGATGGACGGAGCGTCCGACTCCACCGTGGGGCCCTCGGTGGCTGGCGGGGCAGGTGGGGCCTCGCTCGGCATCGGCTGGCCGGGCGTCGGCAGAGCGATCCCCGGTCCGCTCAGCGGCTCTAGAGGCGGCGCGGGCTCGGAAGGCATGGGCGGCGCGTCCGAGGGATTGGTGTGCACCGGGTTGAGCGATTCGTCCGAAATCGGCTCGGGCGCATCGGCGGGCGGCGGCGCGCTGTCCGGCGTGGGCATGATGATCTGTTCGGGAGTGGGCGCCGTGTCGAGGGGCCCGCCCTGGTCCGGCGTCGGACTGACGTTGAGCCGCACCCGTACCTGCGCGTAGCGCACCGGATCGATCTGGTACGCTTTCATGCACATCTCGGAATCGAAACAGACGACCTTGCCGGCCACCTCGACGGACCAGCGCGACTGGGCCGCGTCCACCGGCTTGCCGCACACCGGGTCCACCACCAGACTCGTGGAGCTCACGGCCGGCGCCTGCGCCACGGCCTGCGGCGCCGAAGGGGCGCCGACGAAGAGGCGGTACACCGCGATCGAGCCCAGCGAGGTGAACAGCAAGATTCCCACCAGAATGGCGCGCCCCATCCACGCCATCTTGAGCTGGCGGGCGGCCAGTTCGCCAGGCGCGGGGAGTGAGGGCCCTGCTTTTCTCGGATCGAATCGATGCACTTTGATGGTGTCCATGCCCATCCATCCTTTCAGGGTGAGGATAAGGCATGCTCCCCAAAAATCTCTGAAATGTACACCAGATCAAGAATCCGCCGCGGTAACCTGCACGCGGGTGCGGCCCGCGCCGTAGGTGAACGACAGTTTCTGGATGGAGATGGTGAAATCGACGCCCTGGAAGCGCACTTTCTTGGAGCCCTTGAAGAGCGGCATCACGCTCTGGCGGTGCTTGCCGCGGGCCACCGGGACGTATTTCGGCAGGTAGGGCAGCGGTTGGCGGGATGGCTGCAAGTGATAGATGACGACGGCGTATTCGAATTCGGCGCCAGGCTCGGACCCCTCAAAGCCGGGGTCGCCTTCGTGGCTCTCTCCCAGGCTCACGTCGAACTTCCCGTGGCCGCTCGACACCACGGTGGGACCGATAAAGTGGTCGTAATCGTCGCTCAGGACGAAAGTGGCCGGCACCCTGCGCTCGACGCGCGCGTGCGCCGCCGCGGCGAGCATCAACAACAGGCAAAAACACAATAGCCTCTTCACGAGGTACTCTTCTGCGCCGGAGGACAGGTCTCCGCTTCAAGGAGGGCCCGCGCTTCCAGGTGCAGAAGGCCCGGCCGACCTGCTGGGGCCGACGAAAGAGGGTGTAGGATGTCCGACGTCAAGGCTGTGTTCCCTATGCCTGATTCCGAAAAGACTGGAGTCGCCGCCGCGTTGGCGCGTATTCCGAGCGGCACGCCGCTGGTGGCTATCGTGGGAGCGACCGCCAGCGGAAAATCAGACCTGGGAATTTCGCTGGCCCGGGAATTCAACGGGGAGATTATCTCGGCCGACTCGCGGCAGGTTTTTCGCGGACTGGATCTCGGAACCGGCAAGGTGGAGGGCCCGCTCGACGTGGCCCGCGGGAGAGACGTGCCGGTGCATGACCGCACGTACCGCATGGCGCCGCTGATATCCGAGGGAATCGGGCACTGGGTCATCGACGTCGCGGACGCGCGCGAGATTTTTACCGCGGCGGAATTTCAGGTCCTGGCCTACGACGCCATGGCGGATATCGTGGCGCGAGGCCGGTTGCCGCTCCTGGTGGGTGGGACGGGACTGTATCTGCGCGCGGTGACCGACGGCCTGGTGATGCCTTCGGTGCCGCCCAACCCCGCGCTGCGCGCCGCGATCGAGCACCTCGACGCGGCCACCCTGCGGGCCCGCCTCCTGGCGCTGGATCCGGACGCGGGCGCGTTCGTCGATCTGCAAAATCCCCGCCGCATGGTGCGCGCCATCGAGGTGGCGTCAGTGGCCGGACCGCTGGCCACCTCGCGGGGAATTTCCCAGGTTCCCTTCCGCACGCTCACGCTGGGCGTTGAGGTTGAGCGCGCCGCCCTGCTGGAGCGCATCCGCGTTCGGCTCCTGGCGCGCCTGGACGCGGGAATGGTGGACGAGGTCCGCCGCCTGCACGCCGAAGGCCTTTCCCACGAGCGCATGGAAGACCTGGGCCTGGAATACCGCGCCATCAGCCGCTTCTTGCGGGGTGTATACGGCCACGAGGAAATGGTTGACGAGCTGGGGCGCGCCATCGCCCGCTTCGCCCGCCGCCAGGCGACGTGGTTTCGCAAGTACGGAAACGTCCGCTGGATCTCGACGCCCCAAGAGGCGCACGACGCGGTGGCGAATTTTCTCGAACAAAACAAGTTGTAGATCGTGCACTTTCTACAGCGCGATAAGTGCACGATTCGCCTCTTGTCGATCGTGATTGGAGCCCGATGACGGTTTCGGAAGACGCGCATCCCGGAGCCCCCGCCGCGGAAATTATTCCGGCGCTGGACGGCCTCCGCGGCATGGCGATTCTTCTCGTGCTGGTGGGCCACTCGCTGGTCACGCTCTGGCCGGTGGCGCCGATCAGCAACCCGGTCGGGAAGTGGCTGGTGCGCCTGATGTCCGGCGGGTGGGTCGGCGTGGACCTGTTTTTCGTGCTCTCCGGCTTCCTGATCACCCGCATCCTGCTGTCCATCCGCCACGACCGCTATAATCTCAAGGTCTTCTACATCCGCCGGGTGCTGCGCATCTTTCCGCTCTACCTGGGATTTCTCGCGCTGGTATTCTGGGTGCTTCCCATTTTTCCCGAGGGTCGCATCAACGTGGCCTTCCTCTCCCAGGCGAAGTGGTGGCTGTGGTTTCACGTCTCCAACATCGGCACGGTGCTCTATCCCGATCTGCAATTTTCGGCCGGCTGGCTGCGGCTGAGCCATTTCTGGTCTCTCTCGGTGGAGGAGCAATTCTACCTGGTGTGGCCGTTCCTGGTGTTTCTGCTCCAGCCGAGGACGCTGCTGGGATTGTGTCTGGCATTTCCGGCGGTTACCTTTTGCGCGCGCCTGTGGTACGCGGCGAGTCCGGTGCCCCAGGGATTCGTGCGCGCCCTGTGCCACTCGGACGGCCTGGTGGTGGGCGTTCTCATCGCGCTGCTGCTTGTGCAGTGGCGCGTTCCGCTGGACCGGCTGGCGCGGGTGGCCCGTCCCCTGGTGGTGTTCTGCGGACTCGCAATCGGGTTGATTTTCGTGGCAAAGCGCCATTTCGAGGCGTTCGATCCGCTGGTGGAGGGACCGGGCGTTGGCCTGGTCCAGTGGTTCTGGGCCGGGGTGCTGGTGCTCTCCCTGGTGGACGGCTGGTGGGCTCGCCTGCTGAACGGCGAGTGGCTCCGCTTGAACGGAAAATACAGCTACGCGATGTACGTGTTTCACCCGGTGGTGTACGGCCTGATCGCGTGGTGGACTGGAAGGCTGGTTCCCATGCCGGAAATGGTTTCCGGCCGCACCGTCGCCGCGCTGCTGATGATGGCCGCCGCTTACGGCGCCACCTATTTTCTGGCGCGGCTGAGCTGGAACTACTACGAGTCGCGTTTCCTGGCCTTGAAGGTGCCCTACGTGCGCGTCAGCGTTTGAAGATATCGCGGGCGGGGAGCATCAGCACGACGAAGATGGCCACGATCAGCATGGCCGGCAGCCAGGGATTGGAGGTGGCCGCTTTCACCGGCGGACGCGAAGGACGTTTCTTTGCGGCGGGCTCCCCAGCGAGCGGAGAGGCGGGCCCCGCCGAAGGCGCGCTGTGTGAGGCGCCTCCCGCCGCGGGTCCGACCGCGCTGCCTGCGGCATCAGTGCCGCTCGCCGAAGGGAGGGGCGATTCCCCCGAGGCCGTTGCCGCGGAGGCCGATGCCCCAGAGGCGCCCGGGGTAACCGCCGCACCCGGCGTGGCGCCGCCAGACGCTCCTCCTGGCGTTGCCGCGGCTCCTGGAGTTGTCGGCGTCGAACCCGCATCGGCGCCGCCCGGCGTGGCGACACCAGAGGCGCTGGTCCCCGCGGACACGGGCACGCCGCCCGCCGTGGAAGGCGTCGCATCCGGCCGGGGAATCGGCTGAATCTGCATCGGCCCCCGAGTCCGCGCGGGTGGTGGAGGCCCGCCCTGGGGCGCAACAATTTCCGTCTGGCCTTCCTCGATGCGAATGGGCGCCGGCGCCGGCCGCGCCATGGCCACCAGCAGCAGCATGACCATGGCCAGCACCCGAAGATTCATTCTTTGTACCCGCGGTTCATCAACGGCAGGTTGGCGTCCGACCACACCACCGAGATTCCCGGGAACGGCGGAAGGTGCAGCCCGAAGCGCTCTCCGCGGTTCATGTCGCTGAAGCGCTCGTCGTGAAACATCTCGGAGGTCCGCGCGGACACGACCATGGCGTCCTGACGCGCCACCACGCCCCCGCGCAATACGAACGTGGAGCCGTCTCCCTGGTCTCCCACCGCCGCGGCGTTGGTATAAAGAAACCCGTCCACCCGTCCGGCACGGTTCACGAAGTCCGAGAAGCTTCCCCCCGGCGCCTCCCCGAAAAATTCGCTGGTGAAGGCGATGCTGTTGCCATTGGCGTCCGCGAGGTTGAAGTCGCGCTGGTAGTCGTAGGCGCCGGTGTATTTCCCGTCGCCGTCGATGTCCTCGCCGGTGCCGGGCACGACCTTGTAGTTGGCGGGAATATTCGCCTGCCCATTCTGCACCTCGAAGGTCTGGGTGGACAACTCGCCGCTGTTGACGTTCACTACCTGAACCGTCCACTTGCCGTCGTCCTCGGTATTGTCCTTCGAGGTCCAGGTCGCATCGAAACCGGCGTCTTCGTGGTTGTCGTTCACCCGCTGGGGCGACCCTTCAGGCGCGTTGAGAGCCCACTTGTTCTTCGCCTCGTCGTAGGAGGCGTTGATCCACTTGCCCACCTTGCGATCCCACCAGGACGACTTGTTGGTGACGTCGCCAAAAACGACGTTCTTCCGCACCAGGTACCCCACCGCGTCGGCGCCGGCATTCTCCGTCTTCCAGGCTTCAATGCGGGCCTCATACTCCTCGGGGGATTCGCTGGTCTGGTAGGTGGGCCGCTCGGTGGGCCCGTTCACGTAATCCAGGTTGCCGGCCACGTACAGGTTGCGGCCCACCACCAGCGTCCCCTGGCCCTGGACCTTTCCCTTGATCACCACGTTGCCCTCGACGAGGACCGGGCCGCTGATCTCGATGGCATTCGTGGTCCCGTCCAGCACCAGGCTCTGCTGCGCGCCGGTTCCGCCAAAGGTGCCGTCCACGATGGTGCGGCCGTTGATTTTGATGCTGCCTTTAGGGATGAGATCACCGTTCGCGTCGCGCTTCTTCCCGTTGGCGAGATCGCGATAATAATCGAGGTTGGAGAGATTGGGCATCTCGCGGGGCGTCGCATCCGACTCCTGGTTGGAGGTGCTGGCGCCGTAGCCGGTAAAGGTGGCCGAGCCCCAGGTGCGGATCTGGCGCGCGGCGTACACTGCCGGTCGGAGCGGCTTGCGGCCCCGCGGGGCGCGCTCCGGATTGCCGTGCACGCCGAGATATCCGCTCAGCAGGTCGTAATTCCCGTTCGCGCCGGTGTTCCCGTACATCTGCATCTGGTCCGGCCCGAATCCGGAGAACCAGCCCCAGTTGTTCATGAAATACGCATACTTGAAGGGATCGTATTTAAGCAGTCCGCTGCGCTTGAGGCCGGCCAGCACGGTGGCGTCCAGTGTCCGCTGCAGGCTGCCCACGGTGGCCGTCACCTGGATCTTCACCTGTTTGTATTCCTCGAAATCCTTGCTGTCGGAGGGCTCCGGCCCGGCGGAGGCGGGCCATGGAGTCGCCGGCACCTGCGGCTGTCCAGGCTTTGGCGTGACCTCGTAGGTGATGGCATAGGTGCCGATCGCCTCCCCGTCGGAGGACCGCATCGTGCCCGTGACGGCGGATTTTCCGGTGGTGTCAACGGCGTCGATCTGGCCGTAGTTCCCATACACCATCAGCGAGCGGGTGCGCGTGTGCAGGTTCTGCATGGCCATCTGCATGGCCCCCTCGGCCACGTAGAAAGCCGCCGTGCCGCGCTTTTCCTGGCCCACAAAGAACAGGTTGTTGTTGCTGTGTACCAGGAACCCGATGCAGATGACAAACACCAGCATCAGCATCTGGAGCACGACCATGAGCGCGATGCCACGTCTGCTTTTCATGATCAATTCCTCACCGAGAACGAAGTCAGGTGCTTTACGTCGACGGCACGATCCAGACGCGCGGTGTTGGACTGCAGCACCGGCCCGCCTTTCTCCGCCGCCTGCTCCTCGCGGAACTCGGTGGCCCAGACGGTCACCAGGTCGCCCTTTTCCGCGATCCACGAGGTCCCCGTTTTGTCCAGCCGCGGCCACCGGCGCGGATCGCGATTGTCGAGGACGAGGTCGTCCAGGTTGCCGGTGGTGTCATAATATCGTACGAGGAACGAGAAGTCGCCTGTCAGATCCGTGGCGACCGTTTCCGGGCTCCCGGTGGTCTGCAGGTAGGCGCCGTCCTGATGTTTCCGCACCTCGCGAATCAGCTTGTAGAGCTTCACCGTGGCCTGTCCGCCGCTGAGGTCGGCGAGCGGCTTGTAGTTTGCGTCCAGCAGGGAGACGTCGCGGTAGTGCTCCAGATAATACTTGATCTGGAAGCCCTTCTTGTCGGCCGTGTCGTAGCATTCCGCGGTGGCCGGCGCGTAGGCTTTTGCCACCTCGTACTTGCTGTTGGCGGTCTGCGTCGCCTCCCCCAGCATGAGATTATAGCGGCCCTGCAGATCGCGGACCATGCGGTCAAATGGCAGGCGGATGCCGGTCTGCGCGTCCACTTTCTGCCCGGTCCGCCACATGGCGTCTCGGGCCATGATGAAGGGGACCGAACACAGGCTCAGGGTGAACACCAGCAGCGTGCTGCTGATGAGAATCTCGACCAGCGTGTGTCCCCTTCGATTACTCATAAAGCGCCGTGTACGTCACGAGTCTGGCGAGGCGCGTCTTTGGGGCGGTGCTGTCCCCAGGATCCTGATAATACACGTCGGCCTGGACCTCGTGCAAGTTGACGTTGGTGGCGGGCGTAGAAATGCTCAGCGTGTAGGTGTACCCCTCGCCGTTGGGGTCGGAGTTGCCATTTTTTTGTCGGGAAAAGGGAGTGGCGCGCACTTCCTCGATGAGCTCGCGCGCGTAATCATTGGCCAGCGTGTTGCGGCGGGCGATTTCCGCGCCGCGCATTCCCAGGGGCGCAAGCCCCACGGCGGTGAGAATGCCCACCAGCAGAAGGAGCAGCGCCAGCTGCACCTCCACCAGCGAGAGCCCCCGTGCGCGACGCTTCATATGTTGTTCAACACTCCGTACAGCGGCAGGAACACCGCCAGGATGATGAATCCGATGACGCCGCCGGTGACGAATACCATTAAGGGCTCGAGCGCGGCGGTGAACGATTTCAGCGCGTACTCCACGTCCATCTCGTAGATTTCGGCCAGCTTCTCCAGCAGGTCTTCGAGCTTGCCCGCCTCTTCGCCGGCCATCACCATGTTTGAAAAAT
>VGFD01000057.1 GCA_016868975.1 Armatimonadota bacterium
GACGCCTGGGCCGGCGCGGTCGCCATCGCCGTCTGTTGTTTTGCGGCACCGCGGCGGCGGAGCACGAAGACCAGGGCGAGGACAACGCCGGCTACCAGGGGCGCGCCGAGCATGGGGAGTGAGGGCGCGACTTCGGTCGGTTGCGGCGCCAGCGGCATCGGAATCGGGACGACGGGGCGCGTGAACGCGAAGGTGCGGACTTTCAGCGTGTCGCCACGGCCTTCGTCGTAGCCGATGGCACCGCCGGTCAGATCACGCAGCGTTTCAAGATCGGATGCGCTGCGCGCTCCGTCCACCACCACGGTCGCGGAAACGCGCCGGATGCTGCCCGGCTCGAGCACGGCAGTGCGCTGCACTTTTCCGCTGGCGAATTTCTTGGTGAACTTGAAATGCCGATAGCGATCACGCTCGGATTTTGCGGACTCCTGGTAGGTTTTCTCATCCCCGGTCTCGCTGATGGTTTCCACGTTGTTTCCGCCGGGCGCGCCGACGCGCTCCTCCACGACGGTAATGCGGTGGAAGTCCATGTCCACGTTCACCGTGATGGCGTATGCGTCGGAGCCTACCAGCAGGTTGAGTGCCTGCTGGATCTTGTTGCGGCAGCGATTTTCGTACGCGCGCTGCAAGTCCAGGCGCGCGTCGTTCCCGTCCTCCGGATCGCTGGTGAGCATGCGCAGGCCGTCGTTCCACACCCGGCCGGAGGTGTCGGTGACCTTGATGCGGCCTGGCTCCAGCCCGCGCACCGAGTGGGCGACAAGGTTTACGATTGCGGCGATGTGCTCGGCGCTCGGCAGAGGTCCTGGCTTCAGGGAGAGGAGCACGCTTGCGGTGGGCGGGGATTGCTCGCCGGGCAGCGCGTCCGGATTTTGCGGCACGACGGTCACGGATGCGTCCGCGATGGTATTCATCTGGCGCAGCTGGATCACGATTTCGCGCTGCAGCCGGTCCAGCTCCTGGCGCGCGCGCTCATCCCGGGAAATTGGAATCACGCTGGTCGGGACCTCGTTGGGAATTGTCGGCGCGCGCGGAAGTCCGTGAAAAAGGAGGACGCCCACCAGCCGGCTGCGGTCCTCGCGCGTTACCATGATGCGATTTCCCTCGATAGTGAAGGGAGCATTCGTCTCGGTCAAGCGGCGCGCGATTTCACTCATGTCGCCGCTGGAAAGCGCGCTCGAATACAGGGACACCGGCTGGTTGCTGTTGGCGTAAAATGCCGCTCCGCCGGACAGCAAGAGCACGGAGGTCACGGCGATGACGAGGATGCGACGCGTGGAGGTGGAGAGTCTTTCCCAGTAGTTTCTGAGTGGATGCGCCTTTTTGACGGAATGCGAAGCTGAGGCAGGTGTTCCAGTGGTGGGAACGAGCGTGGGCTCCTCTCTCATCCAGTAAAATCGGCCGCTCGAAGGCGGCTCTGTGTGTTTATGAGAGTGTGACGTGCTGCGCGCAGGCTTGCTCCGCCCCGATGATACGATGCCGACCGGCCATTTGTACAGGGGGATATTGTTTCTGGTTTGTAAATCGGCCTGGAAATTGTGGACGGAATGTTAAGAGGATGTAAAAGATGCCGGGCGAATGCACAGAGCATGCGCCGATCGATTGCCGTACTGGCCGTTGTCCTGCTGCTTTCGTCCGCCGTCGGTGGGCAGAGCATGTTCGATCTTCCGGAGGGTGCCTACGTCACGTGCGACAATCAGACGCCTCTCCTGCTCCGCATTGGCGATGCAAAGACACGCGTGCTCCACGTGGAGCGTCTCGGTGCCTCGGTCGACGGCACTTACCGGGTGACGGCCACCAAGATGGGCGACTATCACGCGACGCTTACCGTGCAAACAGTCAAGGGCAAGGCGGTTGACGTGCTGGGTCTGAACGCTGCCCAGGGCGACCAGGTGCGCGTCAACTTCAACTTTGGCGGGATGGACGACGGCGCGGTGATGGTAACCGTGTTCAATGCCGATATCAAGCCGGTGATGTCGCGCACTTTCTATCCGCGGAAATAAGCCAGGAAGCCTTCCGAGGCCTGCATGCTCGGCACGGTGGTGGGTGCTGCGCCGCGAAGGCCCCGCCAGGGCCGGCGCCGTGTCGTTCGAGCCGACGCCCGGCCAGATCGACATGCTGAACGGTTTCAACCGCGCGTGCCGCCTGGTGCACTCGGCGTAAAGCACGGACACCGCGCACAGTGGCGTGTCAGGCACGGACACCGCGCACAGTGGCGTGTCAGGCACGGACACCGCGCACAGTGGCGTGTCAGGCACGGACACCGCGCACAGTGGCGTGTCAGGCGGCGTTTTGCTCAGGGCAGGAGCGGCCGCGCGCCCTTTCGTATCTTCCGGAGTCACGCGAGGAGGCGGATTATGGACTGGCACGTTCGGCAGATGATGGAAGTGCTTCGCGGCGTGTGCAAAGACGTCGGCGGCGAGTTGTACGATTCGCCCTCGCTGAACACCAGCGATCAGGTGGAAAGCAACTCGCCGGGCTGGCACGCCACGCTCAGCGGGCGCGAGGTGAACGTCGTCTTGTATGACGTGCCGGGCGCCCGCGATCACTTCAGCATCATCATGAACGCGTGGCCGCGCATCACCCTGTCCCTTCGCCGCGAAGAGCGCTTCGACTGGCTCAAGAAGAGCATGGGCAAGCTGCAAGACGTGCAGGTCGGCAATGCCGACTTCGATCGGGACTTCCTCATCGGGGGGCGGCCGGAAGGTGACGTGAAGCAGTTTCTCGCTCGCAGGGAAGTGCAGGACTGGGTGAAAACCCTGGGCGACTTTCATCATCTGGCCGGCGACCAGGGTTTTTTCCGGGCCACCTTCCCCCTGACGCCGAAAACGCGCTACGAGCCCGAGGACCTGCGGGTTCGCGTGGTCTCGATGCTGCGTTTGGCGGAAGCCGTCGAGAAGGTCGGCCTCGAGGCGCCGCGCATGTAAGCGAAAGGCCGTCACCGGGGTCGGCCTCGAGGCGCCGCGCAGGTAGGCCGCAAGGCCGTCATCGGGGTCGGCCTCGAGGTGCCGCGCACGTAGGCGCAAGGCCGTCATCGGGGTCGGCCTCGAGGCGCCGCGCATGTAAGCGCAAGGCCGTCACCGGGGTCGGCCTCGAGGCGCCGCGCAGGTAGGCCGCAAGGCCGTCATCGGGGTCGGCCTCGAGGCGCCGCGCATGTAAGCGCAAGGCCGTCATCGGGGATGCAGCCGTCAATTTGTGCCGTGTGCCCTCCCACTGGCCCGTCGCGGGGTAGTGGACGCGGTCCGACCCGCGCAAGAGTCGACTTGCCACGGAAAAGCGAAAGACGCCCCGTGGTCTCTGACCGGGGCGTGGGAGTTGACATCCCAACTGAACCGAAATCCAGTGTCTCTCTGGCCTGATTCGTGCTGGACGTCGAGGATGCGCGGTCCTCAGTAATCCCGTACCAACGTGTGAGGAGGGCAGGCTAAACCCCCGTGACTGCTTGCACCGCGGTGGCTTGTGGCCAGAGCGCCGCATTCCTCTCTCGCCGCAGGAGTGAGTCACCAACACCTGCGGGCACAGCCCGACTTACCGGGCACTCCACCGGGCCTGTCAACAAACGGCCTGGCGGGGAGGGTTTTTCGGTCTGTCCTTGACCGCGTTCCGGGCGCGGGGCCCGTCGGCAAAGAGATACTATCACGGACCTCCGGGGCCGTCAACGTGTGAATTGATGTGGATAAGTGTGGATAGCGCGGGCGGCGTTGCGACGTAACGTTCCAAGATGTGGATAAGATTTCTGGCGGCGTCACGGTAGGCGCGGGCGCGGACTGCAACTCGGATCTTGTGCCGCTGTGGGGAAGGGACGCGTGACTGGAGGCCGAATGCTGGCACACCCCAAACCACGGAGGCACCCATGGCCCGCCTGCTCTTCGCACTCGTCCTCATCTCGATGCTCGCCTCGCCCGCCTTCTGCATGCCGGAATACATGAAGAAGTACGTGCACAAGTACGAGGAGTACAAGCTCCTCGTCATCAAGGGCAACGCCGCGGACGAAGTCGCGAAGCTGGTCGCGGCGCCGGACAAGTACAAGATCGTCGTGTGGCAGGCGCTGCCGGAGCAAACCCGTCCGGAGGACGTGGCGAAGGTGATGGCCTGGGTGGACAACGGGGGCGTGGCGTGGTTCCACGACTCGCGGCTGGCTCCGCTGTTCGGGATGGAGGCGGCGGAAATCCAAGAGAAGGACCTCCGCTTCAAGCCGCACCGCGGCGAATACGGCGCCACCAGGGTGGACGGAGCGGCCACCCTGTCCGCGGTAGCCGGGGTCAACACAAGCCATCCGCTGGCTCGCGGTGTGGACTACGTGCAGGTATTCCTCGTGAGAGTGTCGCCAGGCATGTACAGCTGCGTGCGGGAGACGCCTGGCATGACCGCAATCCTTAAAATTCAGCCCATCAGCAACCAGCCGCATTTTGAGAAGGTGATTGTCGGCATCTTGCCGCGGGGCAAGGGACACGTCGTCTTCAAGCCGCTGATTTTTTCGGAGCAGGTTACCGGGGAGCGGATGCAGATCAACCTGCTGGAGTGGTCGGCCGGATTCGGCGTGCCGGACATGATGGGGAACACGATCGGGTCCGCAATCCCTCCCGAGACACCGGCCGCGGCTTCCAGTGTCCCGCTGGATCGCCTCGTCATGAAGGACAAGCGCGTGCTGGAAGGCACGATTCAGGACAAGTCTTTTCGCATCTTCATGACGGTGCCGAACTTGATTACAGGTACTATCGAGCTGCGCCTTGCCTCGTCCATCGTCATCCAGGAAGACGGAGCCCAGGATGCGGTCATGCTTTTCGACGGGAAGAAATTGATGGGCACCGTCATGTTCTCCGAGGACATCAATCTCAAAGGGACCAACGGCACTGTCACCAAGATCATGAAAAGCGAGGTGGCGCGCATCTCGATCGTGCCCGGTCCGAATTCCCACAAGCCGATTAAAATAAAAATGGAGGGTGGCGTTGAGGCACCCTCCATGAAGTAGGCCTAGCCGGCCGCTTCTCCTTCGCCGCCGGATGCGGCGTGCTCTTCGGACTTCTCCTCCTCCGGTTCGGGCTGTGACGTGTCCACTGACGGTTCGGGCTGCGAGGTGTCTTCAGACGCCGCCGCTTCTCCTTCGGACACTGGCTGGTCCGCTTCGGCCGCGGCCGGTTGCTCGTCAACGGCCGCCTCCGCGGCGTCGGTCGCGTCGGCCTCGGTTACCGGTTGGGCCTCGGACGCGCCAGCCTCCTCCTGTGCCACGGCGCCCTCCTCAGCGGAGGTGGTTTCGTCGTTGTTTGCCTCGGGGCTGTTCTGGGCTTCTTCCTCGGGCTCTGCCATGTCGATCCCTCTTTCCAGGCAAAAAATTGGGTTCACTGTACACTGTATAATGGGCAGTGCAGTCGCTCGGACTTTGTCGCGGCGCGCGACGGATCGCAAGAGTGATAGGGGACGCCGCCCCGCAGAGAACGGCGACGCCAGGACGGTTGAGAAGCAAGAAAATAGGGGGAATGGGAGAGCAGTCCGCTGGTGCGAGCAGCCCGGATGCATCTCCGCCCACATATTATACGTTCCCACAGCCACCGCCCGCAATGCGCGTCTGGCCACGGTTTCAGCGCTTTTTTGCGCATTTCGGGCCTCGGGCGCGCGCGGGCCGCGTGAAGCGCAGTGCGCCGCGAATTCAGGGGAAATGGGGGTGCACGCGCCTCCCGCGGGGTACGCCCGGCACGTAGGACTCGGAGGGCGGCTACTTCGCCGGGTACTTCTCCAGGATCCAGTCAAGGAACGCGAGGTCCGCATTTTCAACGTTCATTTTGTCGAAGGTGGCCGGGTCCGGCTGGAATTCGTCGCCCAGCTCGATGGTGAAGGCGTACTTTCCGTTGGCGTGCAGCATGTCCGTGGACGTGCCGGCGGTGGGATACAGGTCCCCGGACGACATGTAGCGGTAGGGGTCATCCTGTGCCGCGCGCATGCGGCGGCCGAGCTCGTCGTAGTCCGCGATCTTGTCCGGCGGGTCGTCCGTGTGCCCCCACGGGCGGAGCAGCATGCCGCCGTAGCCGTGGTGGTCGATGACGCCGCGCATGTTCGGGCGGCCCAGCTCGTGGGTCACCACCGCGCGGGTCTCTGGCTCGGAGAGGCCGCGAGGACCGCGGTACACGTCGCTGCCCGGAAAGTCGCTGGTCACGCCGAAATCGTCGAACGTCTTACACGGCGTGTCGCCGGCCGGGCGATACAGGTGGGCGTGCTCCGGCTTGCCATCGTCGTAATTTCGGTTTAAATCCACGCCCACCCGATTGCTGCCGTTTCCGCAGCCGGTGTCGGTGTTGGGACGGCGGTTTTTGCGCCACCATGCGTCCCTGGTGCGGCTGTACTCGTAGCCATCGGGATTCACCATCGGCGCGATCCAGATTTCCGCGTTGTCGACGCGGCGCTTCATTTCTGGATCGGTGTCGTACTTCTCCACGAAATTGTGGGCCAGATCGAGTGGCACTTCCATGGACATCCACTCGCGCGCGTGGTGGCAGCCGGTAAACATCACGCCGGGCTTGTGACTGGTGTCCCCGGTCACCTTGCCGGAAATTTTCAGTGCCCAGACGTCGCGGCCCTCGACGCTTTTGCCCAGCGACACGAGCTGGGCCCGGTCGGGGTGGTCGGCGGCCAGGTGCGCCAGTGCCTCGCGCATCTCGTCGTACGAGTGATATTCCGCGGCCTGGGGCAGCGGCTGGCCCTGCAGCGTGCGCTTGAAATCCGAGACGATTTTCTCCTCGTTGACCCGCGCGCCACTGGCGGGATCCTTGAGGATGCGCTCCTGCTTCAGGAACGTGCGGACTTCCGTGTCGCTCAGTAGCTTGTCGTTATCCGTGTCGATGCGGCTGGCGAGATCCGCGTGATCGGCTGGCACGTCGGCTGTCTGGTCCTTGCCGATGACGACCTTGAAGATGCTGCTGATACCAGGGCGGATCGCGTCCATGGGTTACTCCTCGCTGAATTTGGCAGGAGAGATGTTACCACAGGCGCGCGGTCAAGACGTTGCGAGAGTGTTAACGTGCGTAGGCCACTCCGTCGAAGTTGCGGCGGAACTGGTCGAGCGTCATGCGGAAAACGCCGTCCGCCTCCCCGTCGCGCGCGCCGCCTTCGGCGTTGAGCGGCTCCCCGACGGTCAGGGGATTGCGCCCGTAGGGATTGCGGACGGTCACCGTGCGGCTCTCGGCGTCGTAGCCCAGGATCCCGTACTCGTGCCCGGTCGGCAACCCGCTCTCGTTGGGCGCCTTGGTGGGCAGCATGGCGTTCCCCATGATCCAGGCGGTGGCCGGCCGACCGTCCCGCTCGGCGCCGCTCATCTTGTTGTGCAACGTCGCGTCGGTCGTGAAGTTGAGCAGGTCCTGGTCCACCGAGCGTCCGGTGAGCGGGCCCAGGGCGTGATTATTGGTAAGGGGATGCCGCCCCGAGCCGCCGCCTTCCAGGTCGGACGACTTGCGGAACGTGTTCACGTGGTCGTTGCTGTACTTGTTGTACGCCGATTCCATCACGCTGGCCCAGGTGCCGCGCTCGCTGCCGTGGTTGTAGGTCATCAACTGCGCGTCGGTGGGCGCGCCCACGGTCACCGGGTTTTTCGTGTCGCCGGGGAAGGTCACCGTGTAGCTGCCGTTCTGGTTGTCTGAAATCATGTTCTGAATGGCTTTTGGGTCCCGCTCGGCGAGCGAGGAGAGCGACGACAGGAAGTAACAGTCGTTGATGTCCCCCTGGCGGATTGCGTCCGGCTTGATGCTGGCGGTCGGGTCATCGGGCGTCGCGTAAAGGCTGCGGTTGGCCTGCTTCATTTCCTGACGGGTCCAGGCCATGCGCCCGTCGATGTCGGCCACCATGTCGCGGTGGTTGTCCTTGTCCCAGGCGCTTAAATCGTCGCGCGAAATGCCGCTCGTCTCGCGGCCCCACTCGTCGTTGGATCGTCCCGATATGTGGCCGTGCGCGTCGAGCAATGTCTGCAGACGCTTGCGCTCGGTCTCGTTGTCGGCTCCGTCGAGCCGAGTCTGAAGCTCCTCGCGGGGCAGGTGCTTGTTGCGATCCCCATCGAGCCCGTCAAACTCCGATTGCGCGTAGGCTGAGGCGCGCACGTTGTTCTGCATCTCGTGCAGGACGCCCATGTCCTTCTTGGAGATGCCGTTCTCGCCGCCCCACTGGTCGTTGGACAGCCCGGAGATCTCGCTGCCGTGCTTCTTCAGCGCCACCAGCAGGGCGGCCTGATCGCCCTTGATCTCGGGATCCTTGATGGCTTCGTCGACTTCCCCGCTGTTGACGTATTCGTCGTTGTCGCGGTTGATGCGGGGCTCCAGGCCTTCATACAGGCCTTGCGCATTGTCAGCGGTGGGCGCCGGTTGCTCGGCGTGCGAGGCATGGGAAACAGCAGGCTCCTCTACGGACTGCTTTTCACCGACCGGCTCGATCGAATCCACGCTACGCCTCGCTCCTAGCTTCACATTCTAAGAGAGCGGGGCGGTCCGTGTCTTTGCAGTCATGTGAACCGTGTTAACAGGAAGTTAACTCTTGCCTTGCGATTTTCTAAAGGTCTTTCGCCGCGCCTTTGAAGATGATTTTGTGCCCGTCCTTGCACTGTACGACGTGCCCCTCGGCGTCCTTGTCGAAACCCTTGCTCCTGGCGACGTTGCCGGCCGCGTGGCAAGAAACCTCGCGCACCATGTTCATGTCGCTGACAAGCCAGACCTTGATGGGATGGTTGGTGTCGTCGCAACGGTAGGTGAGCAGGCGGAAGTCGCTCAGCACCGGCTTGCCCTGCGCGTCGCTGCCCACCTGGATGCGGGTTTTCTCCTCGCCCACCAGTCTTGCCGGCTCGCCGTGGCAGGTGAGGGGATTCTTCTGGTAATCCCAGATGAGAACCACGCTCTGCCAGGAGGGATCAAAGGGAGCGCGCTCCCCCGCCCAGGACGCCGTCGCGGCCAGTGCCACCAGCAGTGCGCTGCCGATCACCATGACCTTCATTGTGGCAAATGAAGACCATAATGATCGGAAGCGCGCGGGGGTGGGGGCGGGGTTCCGCATGCCTGCATTATACCGCAATCCTGATCTCGCGCGCACAATCCCCGTCCCACGGTTTCTACGTCGAGCGCCTGAAAGAAGGTTGAACGAGCGCGGGCGGGGAACGGCACCCCCGCACCTTACCCCCTCACATCATCCCCCTTACATCATCACGAAGGGACCTTCAATCGCCATGGCAGAGCTGAGACGTAAGCACCTGTTGCACGGGATGTCGCGCCGCGTGGGCGCGCACCTGGAGCTGGATCAGCATTCCGACGGCAGCGCCCGCCTGCGGGCCGCCAATCCCGACGGCAGGCTGGAGGCGGCGCACTGGGAGACGTTCCGCGAGGCCGTCGCATACGCCCTCGCAAAGAAGACCGACCCGACCTACAAGGCGGTCGCCGCCGAGCGCCACACCTCACCGTTCCGCGTCGCCACCGCGGATTTTCTCCACGTCCCCGAGATCGACGAGATCGACGTCAGGGACTACCACGGCCACGCCGGGGATGAGATCCGCGTGCGGGCCCACGACGACGTGAAGGTGACCGAGGTTGGGATCATCGTTCTCGACGAGGAGAACCGCCCGATCGAGATTGGCCAGGCCGTGGACATGGGACCGCAGTGGGTCTATAAGGCGCGCCGCCAGGCCACCAGCGACCACGTGCGGATTATCGTGGACGCGGCTGACATCCCCGGCAACCTGAGCGAGGCGCGGGTCGAGAAGACCCTGTAGACAGAGCGGCCTCCTGTCGTGAGATGCCCTGGGTAGGGAACCTCGGGGCGCAACCCCCAGGACGGCGAGGATCAGGCCGTGGGGCGGCTCGTCGACCTGGAAGCCGCGGTGCGCCACCAGATTTCGGAGCTCTGACAGGAACCTCCGACGCGGGTCTGCGAACCTCGCGCCCATGCGAATCTTCTTTCTTCTTGCCGCCGGTGGCGCGGCGATGTTCTTGCTGTTCACCGCCGCGCGCGCGCAGGCGCCGCCGCCGATCACGAAAGTCCGCCACGCGCCCTGGGCGGAGAATGCCGTCATCTACGAGCTGAACGTGCGGCAGTTCACGCAGCAGGGGACGTTCCGCGCGATCATGCCGCGGGTGGACGAATTGAAGCGGCTCGGCGTGAACATGGTGTGGTTCATGCCCATCCACCCGATTGGCGCGAAAAATCGTAAAGGCACGCTGGGCAGTTACTACGCGGTCAAGGATTTTCGCGCGGTCAATCCGGAATTTGGCACGCTCGACGACTTCAAGGCGCTGGTGGCGAAAATGCACGCGGCCGGGATGCGCGTGATTATCGACTTCGTGCCCAACCACACTGCGTGGGACAATCCGCTGGCCGTCGAGCACCCGGACTGGTACGCGAAAAACGCGCAGGGGAATTTCATCCCGCCGGTCCCGGACTGGGCGGACGTCATCCAGCTCGACTATTCCAAGCAAGGCCTGCGCGATTACATGTACGGCGTGATGGAATACTGGGTGCGCGACGTGGGCATCGACGGCTATCGCGCGGACGTGGCCGGTCGCGTGCCCACGGATTTCTGGAACGAGGCCCGCGCGCGGCTCGAGCGGATCAAGCCGGTCTTCATGCTGGCCGAGGCGGAGAAGCCGGAGCTTTTGTTGAAGGCGTTCGACGCGGATTACGCCAGCGAATATTTCCACCTGTTCCGCCGCATCGCGAAGGGCGAGGCAAAGGCCAGCGACCTCGACGGTCTGCGGGCGACAGACGCCGAAAAATATCCCCGCGGCTCGTGGCGCATGCTGTTCACCACCAACCACGACCAGAATACCTGGCTGGACACCGACGTGAGCCTCTTCGGCGTGGAGGGGTCGAAGACGTTCGCGCTGCTCACCTACGCGCTTCCCGGAAAGCCTCTGATCTACAACGGACAGGAATTGGGCAACCCCAAGAAGCTGGCGTTCTTCGAGCGCGATCCCATCGCGTGGAAAGAGTCGCCGCCGCGCGCGTGGTACGAGCGGCTCACCCACCTGTATACGAAGCACGCGTCGCTGCACGCGGGGCGCATGCACCGCGTCAGCACGAAGGACCCGATTTACGCGCTCATCCGCCAGGCCCCGGGCGACGCGCCGTTCCTGGTGGTGGCGAACCTCTCCGGAAAGTCGGTCGATACGACGCTGACCCTGTCGGCGCCCATCAAGACGCTGGAGGAGCAACTCGGCGGCGGCCACGTGACGCCCGGCGGTCACCAGCTGACGCTGCGCCTGGAGCCCTGGGGACGGCGGCTGTATCGCATGGTCGGTCCTTGAGTGAGAATCCTGTGAAGCCGTAGACAAAGGTCCCCGACTTGCGGATAATAGGATGACCATGATCGTCAATCCCGGCTTCGTCAACATCGGCATCGGCCAGGCGTCGAAGGCCAGCGCGCCGGCCGAGCTGCCCCTGGCCGCCGACACCGTCAGCCTCGGCGGGCCGCGCGACGCCGCGCCGAAGCGGCCTCAGCCTCAGCCGTCCACCGTGGAGCAGCTGCTGCGCGACATGAAGCCGTTCATCCGCGACGTCCACGTGGTGCGGCCGGGCGCCGACGACGCGCCGCCCATCCTCGGCGGGTCCGGCGTGGGCGCGAAAGTCCCGCTGCCCGAGGAGCTGGCTGAGTTTCCAAGCCAACGCTGGGTGGTTACCCCGGAAATCGAGGCGTTCCATCGGGAGCACTACGGCGGCATCCCGACCGCGGAGCTGCGCGCGGAAGATCAGGGAGAATTGGAGCCCACCGCCTTCCCGCTGCTTCAGCGCCGTTACGGCGATCGTGAGGGGATGACCGTGGTCGAGCTGGGGCCGGCGACTTCCTCCGTGGTGCCCCGCGCCCTGGGCGAGAGTTTGCACCGCTATTTCGGCACCGACCTGTCCGTGCCGCTCATGGATCGCCAGCGCGACGTTCTCAACGAGCCCGGCTTCCAGATCGCCGGCGCCTATCAAGTGCAGGGCGACACCTACGACCTGCCCTACGAGAGCGGCGTCGCCGACGTGCTGTTCACCTCGTGCCATCCTCCGTTCGTGTCCTCGTCGCCCGGCGAGCGCATCCAGGCGTTCGGCGAAGCGGCGCGGGTGCTCAAGGAGGGCGGCGAGTTCGTGCTCTTCCCCTGGACCGGCCAGGGCGAGCACCCGGCGGTCAAGGCCTTCATCGACAAGCACTTCGAAGTCGTGGACCGGCAGGTTTCGTTCTACGGCGCCGATCGCCAGATGGTGGTCTTCCGCAAGAAGGCGTAGGCGCCGTCCCTCCCGAACCGCAGCCATTCGATGGGGCCGTCTGAGATCGTCGCGCGGTTCGGCAGTCCACTGTACATCTACGACGCCGACGCCGTGCGCCGCGCGTGGCGCGCGTTCACCGCCGCCTTCCCCTACGCGCCGTGCGACGTGCACTTCGCCATCGTGTGCAACAAGAACGCGCACCTGGTGCGCCTGCTGCACAGCCTGGGCGCGGGGATCCACGCGAACACGCCGGGCGACGCCTACGCCGCCATGGCGGCCGGCGTCTTCCCCTCGCGGATCATGTACAGCGGCACCAACCTCGACCGCGATGACCGCGCCTTCTTGCTCGAGCACGGCATCGCGCTCAACGTCGACTCGCTGGATCAACTGCGGGAATTGACCTGCGCGGCGGTGGGCCTGCGCCTGTTGATCGACGACGAGGCGCGGGGAAATCGCATCGGCGTGACCGCGGCGGAACTGCCCCAGGCGGTTGCCACGGGGATTCGCATCGAAGGCCTCCACATGTACGCGGGCACCAACGGGATGCGCGAGGCGCGCTTCCTCGAGTGCATGGATCGCATGCTCGAGGCCAGCGACGCCCTTCCGGATCTGGCGTATTTGAATCTCGGCGGCGGGTTTGGAATTCCCTATCGCGCGGGCCAGCCGCCGCTGGACGTCGCGCGTCTGGGCGCGGCGGTTTCCGCGCGCATGGAGGCGCTTTGCCAGCGACGCGGCCGCCGCATCCGCCTCATCGTGGAACCGGGCCGCGTGCTGGTCGGCGCCGCGGGGACCCTCCTCACCACCGTGGTCTCCGTGAAGGAGCGCGGCGGGCGCCGTTTTGTCGGCGTGGACACCACGGTGGGGAACATTGTCGTCGAGAGCGTGTACCACGCGCACCATCGCATATCGGCGCTTATGGACGGGCCGTTGCTGGAAATCCCCACCGAAGTTTGCGGAAACACCACCCACTCGCGGGATTTTCTCGCGCGCAACTGCCGCTTGCCCGCGCTGCGCCCCGGGGATCTCCTCGCGCTGCACGACGTGGGTGCATACGGCTACGCGATGTCCAGCCACTTTCTGAATCGCCCGCGCCCGGCCGAAGTGGTGCTCGACGGCGGCGAGGCCACTCTCTCCACGCGCCGCGAGACGTTCGCGGATCTCACGGCCATGCAGGTGCGCGCATGAGCGGCATCTGCGGATGGATGGGAAACGCGCCGGTCGGCACGCTCGACTTGATGTTGGAAGCGATCGACTATCGCGGCGACCAGACCGACAGGTGGCACTCCGAGGAAGCCGCCCTGGGCTATCGCTGGTGGGGTGACCGCCCGGGAAAGTCCCCCTCCATTCATCGCGCCGCGCCACACTTCGTGGCCTGCGCCGGCAGCCTTGCCCCGCCGCGGGAAAATCCGGCCGCGGCAATGCCCGACATACTCGGTGGTCGGCTCGACACCGTGGACGGCGCTTTCGTTGCGGCCCACTGGGACGCCGGCGCGGGGCGCCTTACCTTGATTCGGGATCCGTTCGGGGTGCGCTCCCTGTATTATCTGGAGCACGGCGGCGTGCTGTATTTTGCCAGCGAGCTGAAGCAATTGCTGGCCATTCCCAATTTACCGATCGCGCTCAATTACCCGGCGCTGCACAAATATCTGACCTTTTCTTTCGTGCCCGGGGAGGACGTGCCCATCCGCGGCGTGCGCCGCCTGCTCCCCGGCCAGGTGCTGCACGCGCAGAGCGGCGGTATCGTCACCCGTCCGTACTTCATCCTGCGCGAGGAGATCAATCCAGCGCTGGGCGATCGCAAGGCGGCGGTGAAGCTGATCCGCTCCCGGATGCGCGACGGCATCCGCCGCCGCTTGAACGGCGAATCGGAAGTGGCGGTATTTCTCTCCGGCGGCATCGACTCGTCGGCGGTGGCCCACTGGCTGACCCGGGAAGGCGTGAAGGTGCGGCCCTTCAGCCTGGATTTCGGGCGCGACTCGGTGGAGAAGGAGCAGGCCGCCACCGTGGCCTCCACGCTGGGCCTGGATCTGCAATGGGTGCCCATGGACGGAAGCGAGTTGGCGCCAGTCCTGATGGATCTGGTGTGGAAGCTCGATCTTCCGTTTGGCGACGCGGTGACCGGGCCCCAGTATCTTCTTGCCAGGCGCGCCCGCGAGGCCGGATTGTCGTGCGTGTACAACGGCGAGGGCGGTGATCAATTGTTCGGCGGCTGGACTTCCAAGCCCATGATCGCGGCCGAGTTGTACTCGGGGATGTTCGCGGCCCGTGAAGATTCGCGCGAGGCGCGCTACCTGCGTTCCTACCACCGCTTCTACGGCCGCGAGGATCTGCTCTACAGCGCCTCGTTCCATGCCGAGATTGGCCCACCCGGCACGAGACGCGCGCTGCTGGCGCCCTACCTGGAAAGCGGCGAGGCCGACACGTTTCTCAACCGCGTGCGGCTGGCCGACATCCACTTGAAGGGCTCGCAGAATATTCTGCCGCGCGCCGAGCGCACCGCGAACGGATGGGGCATCGACGTGAGGGTGCCGCTGTTTGACCGCGCGCTGGCCGAAACGTCGTTTCAACTTCCGCCGGAGATGAAGCTGCACGGGGCCTGTGAAAAATACGTCCTCAAGCTGATCATGAGCAAGTATTTCCCGCGCGAGATCGTGTGGCGGAAGAAATTCGGGATGAGCGTGCCCATCACCCGGTGGACGCTGGGACCGCTGGCCGCGCCCCTGCACGATCTGCTCAGCGCACAGTCCTTGAAGCGGCGCGACCTGTTCCGTCCTGAGTACGTGGCCACCATGCTGGCCGGGCGGAATGATGCCGATGACGTGCGCCGCCGCCGCGTCGGCGAGCGTTTGTGGTGCCTGGCGATGCTGGAGGCGTGGCTGCGAATCTTCGTGGATGGGAAGGGCCGCCGTCCGTGAAGTGCATCCGCTGCAACCGCGAGTCGAAGAAATCCGAGCGGAGCGACGGAAAGTGTCCGGGCTGCCGGTGGCCCTTTGCGTTTGAGCCGGCCGCTGGAGATCCCTACACCGATCCGGCGTTCCAGAGTGCCATCGACGCGGTGTCGGCCCAGGGCCGCATCCGCTGGCTGCCGGAGAACCTGACCTACGAGTTGTGGCGGCGCGCCATCGTGAAGCGGCGTAAGCAACTGCCGGGCTGCATGTTCGCGTGCGGGTTCGTCGCCTTCGGGCTGGCGGTGATTTTCGCCTTCAATTTCAACGTCTGGTCGGGCGCGGCCGTGATCGTGGCCGCCCTGGCGCTGATGTACAAGATGTACAGCGCCCGCCCGGCCCGTCCGGAACACTCGGAAACCCTGCGCCATCTGGAGAAGTGGATCGCGGCGCACGGCACGCCAGAGACGCTCATCGTGCGCCAGGAAGTGTTGCCGCGGCGCCGCCCCATGGAGGCGGACGTCGGAGACTATTCGTTCGATCGCGCGGTGATCACCGATCGCTCGTCCGCCGTTGACCTGCTGGTGGCCAACAATTTCCACTTTGAGAACAACTGCGCGATATTGTCCGTCGATGGATACCCGCCACACGCCTTTGAAGTCGTGCGCAAGATGCTGCGGCGAAATCCCCGCCTGCAGGTGTTCGCGCTGCACGATGCCACTCCGGTGGGCTGCGGGCAGGCGCACGTGCTGGCCAACGACCCCGAGTGGTTCACGCAAGGAGCACGCGTGGTGGACGTCGGCTTGCGGCCCGCGCACACCCTTGGCTGGCGTGCCCTCTGGGGCCCGGCCGTGGGCGCGCTGGCCGGCATGCCCGGGCTGGGCGCGGCGGACGCCGCGTGGCTCCGACGATATTCCCTGGAGCTGGCGGCGCTGCCGCCGGAGCAGGTCCTCAAGCGGTTGTTCCACGCTATCTCGAAGCCCGTGACCGAGGAGGGCGGCGCGGACAGCGACAGCGACTGGGTGGGCGTCCACCTCGACGACTCCTTCGAGAGCGAGGCTGGCGCGGGGGAGGGCGGCGATGACGGTTTCGGCTGAGCGCGTCGCGCCCGGACCGCCGCTCGGCCAGGACGCGGTCCGCGCGCGACCCTGCGGGAGAGTCGCCGGGGCGTGGCCGGGCCCGCCCGAGGTCCTCGTGGACGAGGACGCCTGCACCCTTGACGGCGCGCCGATCACCGACTGGGCCCGCGTGCTGGATCGCCTGGGCGAGGTTTGCGGCGCGTTCGCGCTGGCGGCCCGCGTGGATGACGCACTGCTGCTGGCCCGTGACGGAGTGGGGGAGCGCACTCTCTTTTATGCGCAGGTCGGCGACGGCGTCGTCTTCGGGCCGTCCCCAGGGGCGGTCCTGGCGAGCGGGCGGGTGGCCCGCCGGGTGCATATCCCCAGCGTGGCGGCTTATCTCGTGTATGCCTACGTGCCGGGCGAGCGCACGATGGTGGAAGACGTCCGCGAGGTGCTGCCGGGGGAATTGCTGACGTTTCGCCCGGGACGCCCGCCCGAGCGCCGACGCCTCTGGCGGCTGCCCGCCGAGCCGAGCGGCCCGTCCGACGAGGGCGCGCTGCGCGTCAGACTCCGCGCGGCCCTGGACGAAGCGGTGCGCCGTCGACTTCCTCATGGCGAGGTGGGCGCGACGCTCTCCGGCGGCATTGACTCCAGCCTCGTCGTGGCGCTGGCGGCTCGGATGCACTCGGAAAAAATCCGCACCTGGTCGGTCTCTTTCGGCGACGAATATCGCAACGAGCTGCCCTTCAGCAATCTTGTGGCGCGCCACTGCGACACGCGCCACACGGTGCTCGAATTGCCCGCGGAAACCGTGGTGCGCCACCTCGACGAGGCCATTGC
>VGFD01000058.1 GCA_016868975.1 Armatimonadota bacterium
TTCTACATCAACCTGCCCAGCCAGTATGCGAAGCAGGGCCTGGACATTCTCGCCGACGCGCTGCAGAACACGCGGATGCAGCCCAGCGAAGTGGAGCAGGAGCGCAAGGTGGTGCTTGACGAGTACCGCATTTCCCTGGAAAGTCCGGGCGCCATCGTGCAGGGACTCATCTACTCCATGGTGTTCAAGAATCACCCGTACCGGCTTCCAATTATTGGCACCGAGAAGAGCCTCAAGGGGATGGGGATACAAGATTTCGTCGATTTCAAGCGCAAGTGGTACGTGCCCGACCGCACGGTGCTGGTGCTGGTCGGGGACCTCAACCCGCAGCAGATCATGCCGGCCGTGCGCGAATACTTCGGGACGTTCAGCGGCCCGGCCGGACCTGCCGAGTCGGTGTCCCAGGAGGCCTCCAAAGCGGAGGTGCGCGAGCACGTCGAGCGGCGCGACCTGCAGAACGCATTTGTCGTTTACGGCTTCCGGGCGCCCAGCGTGCGTGACCGTCCGGACATCTACAGTGTCGATTTGCTTACCTTTTTGCTGGGCCAGGGAGATGGCTCGCTGCTTGCCAAGCTTCTTTTGGAAGAGAAGAAAATCGCGCTGGCCGCGTCCTGCGACTTTCTCACCCAGCGGGATCCTGGCGTGATCACTTGCACCGCCACCACCCAGCCGGGCAACGTGGAAAAAGTGCGCACCGCGATGACCGCAACAATTGCCGACGTGCGGGCCGGGAAATTCACCGACAAGGACTTCAAGCGCGCCAAGGCGCTTCTGATGAACACCTATCGCTTTGGCAACGAAACCAACGCCGGCAAAGCGGACGGACTCGGTTTCTACGCCGCCATCGACCAGGTGGAGTTCGCGCAGTCCTATCTTGACGAGGTGGACAAGCTGACCGTCAAAGACGTTGTGGAGGCCGCCAACAAATATCTCGATCAGACAAATTTCAGCGTGCTGGTGGTTCGTCCGCCGGATCGAAAAGCGAGCGCCGATGAATAAGGTTTCCGGGCTGCTGGTCCTGCTGCTGTTGCTGGTTACGGCGCCAGGGTATGCCGCGCCGTCCCCCAGCGGGCTGCCGGAAATCACCGTGCGCGACAACGTGACCCGCACCGTGCTGAAAAACGGGCTCACCGTGCTGGTGGTCGAGGATCACACCTCGGACATCGTGGGGCTCGAGGTGCTGTTCCGCGTGGGTCAGGTAAACGAGGACGACTCGACGGCCGGCATCACCAACCTGATTCAGAGCATCCTGGTGCGCCGCATCAGCAAGGCCACCAGCGAGGACGATCCGCACGGGGTGGAGAGCAAGGGCAGCATCCTCAACGGGAACGCGAATCCGGACTACGCGGAAATCTCGCTGCTCACCGACGCCAAGAATTTTCCCGACTTTCTGGGGTCTATCTCGCAGGCGGTCGCGCAGCGCACTTTCAGGGACGAGGAGCTGAACGAAGAGCGCCGCAAGATGGTCGAGTACCTGGAGGGCGACCAGCGCGTCTTCCGGGCCATCTACGAGATTTTCTTGCAGCAGTTTTATCGCTATCACCCCTACCGCCAGCCGCAGGAAGGGCACGCCGGCTCGGTGCGCCAGCTCAGCAAGCCCCGCGTCGAGGCGTACTACGCGCGCTACTACGCGCCCAACCGCACGGTCATCTCGGTGGTGGGCGACGTTGATCGTCGCAAGGTGATCAGCATTCTCGAGGAAAAGCTGGGCCCGCTCCCGCAGGGCGATGACAAGCGCCTGGAGGTTTCCTGGGAGCCCAAGCCGGTGGAAAAGGAATTGTACCTTTCCTCCGGCTCGAATCTCGCGTGGATTTTTCTGGGATATCCGGCGCCGGGCATGAAATCCCCGGACTACATGCCGATGCGGGTGCTGCACTCGATTCTGGGCGAGGGCCTTTCCTCGCGCCTCTGGGTGGAGCTTCGTGAAAAGCGCGGTCTGGCGTACGAGCTGGGCTCGATCTACCCGACCCTTGAGGGTCCCTCTCATATGATCGAGTACATCGTGACCACTCCCAACCAGCTTAACGAGTCGCAGAGTCGCATCTTCAAGGAGATCAAGCGCATCCAGAAGGACCCGGTCAGCCCCTCCGAGCTGGAGGGCGCCAAGCGCAAGCTCATCGGCGCCTACCTGCTGGAGCGCGAGACCAACCGCGGCAAGGCCCTCCAGCTGGGTCTCGCCGAATTGCTGGCCGGCGGCTATCAGTACGACCTCCAGGTGCTCGACCGCGTCCGCCGGGTCACCCAGCAGGACGTGCTCCGCGTGGCGCAGTTGTTCCTCAAGGAGAACTACACCCTGGTGGTGGCCCGCCCGCGGTCTTCCGGGTTCAGCTTCCCGTAGCCTCAACGACTCCTCGCGTGTCGGGTCCACCACTGGGCCCGACTTCACCTGTGTCGGGTCCACGGCCCGACTCCTCGCGTGTCGGGTCCACGCCTGGGCCCGACCCTCCCTGTGTCGGGCTCACGCCTGGGCCCGACTCCTCGCGTGTCGGGTTCACGCCTGGGCCCGACCCTCCCCGTGCCGGGTTCACGCCTGGGCCCGACTCCTTGCGTGTCGGGTCCACCGCTGGGCCCGACCCTCCCTGTGTCGGGTTCAACGTTGAGCCCGACGCGGCGGCGGTTGGCCGTATGCAACGAAAATCGTGCATTTCGGGGGAATATGCACGGCCGGCGTTGCATATCGGGGGCGTGATCGATAGCAAAGTGCTCGACTTTGAGCCACCTCCCCATTGGCGCGTGGCGCTCGACGGCCCGGCCGCGGGCGGCAAGACGACTGTGGCGCGACGTGTTGCGCAGGCGCTTGGCTACGCGCTGATCGACACCGGCGCGATGTATCGTGCGGTGGCGCTGGGGGCGCTGGAGCGCGGGTTGTCGACGGGTGACAGGGCTGCGATGGAGCGGCTCGCCGAGGCGGAGGCCTCGCGCTCTGAGTTTCTGCCCGATCTGGAGGGCAGTCAGGGATTCCGGCTGCTGGTGGGGGGTGTGGACGTGACCGGGCGCCTGCACGAGCCTCGGGTGAGCCAGGTGGTCCCGGCGGTGGCCGCCATTCCAGGGGTGCGTCGCGTGCTGGCGGCGCAGCAGGCGGCCATCGGACGGCGCGGTGGCGTGGTGATGACCGGCCGCGATATCGGGACGGTGGTGATTCCCGACGCGGAGGTGAAAGTGTTTCTCACGGCCTCCCCCGAGGAGCGCGCCCGCCGCCGCTACGGCGACATGCATGCCCGCGGCGAGGCGGGCGATGAGACGCCTGAAGTGCTCCAACAGATCGAGCAGACCTTGCGCGAGCGCGACCTCCAGGACAGCTCGCGGGACGATTCCCCGCTGCTCCAGGCTCCCGACGCGGTGCTGCTGGACTCCACGGGCCTTTCGCTGGACGAGGTCGTGGCCCGAATCATCGATCTGGTCCGCACCCGCATGCGCACCGAGGTGCGGTAGACGGCCGTGTTGTTGCGAGCTTGTCGGGTTAACCGCGCAAGGAAAGGTAACTGGCCTTCGAGAGCGAGGTTGCTCGGGTCATGGCAATGCGTGCAACGTCTGGTCGAATCAACACGTCCTCACCACAATTGCCAGTTTCGGGTTAACCGCGCAATGCAGGGTAATATTACCACGCGGTGCGTGGTTAACCTCGCAAGGAAAGGTAACTGGCCTTCGAGAGCGAGGTTGCTCGGGTCATGGCAATGCGTGCAACGTCTGGCCGAATTGCGTGTTGAGGCGTGACGCGGACCGTGTGTCGGGCGCCCGAAGTTCGGTCCGGGCCGTTTGCGCTGGGTGGGGACATGAGCCGGTTCTACTGGTTCTCGATGATCGTGTTGCGGCGGATGCTGCGCTGGATCTTCCGGCGGCGCGTCGAGGGGACCGAGCACATTCCGCCCGGGGGGGCTCTGCTGGTTTCCAATCACATCTCGTTTTATGATCCTGAATTCATCTGCGCGGTGATGGTGGGCCGCGACGTTTGCTGGCTGGGCAAGAAAGAATTGTTTGACATTCCGGTGCTCGGGCCGGTGCTTACCTGGCTGCGCACCATCCCAATCAGCCAGCAAGGCGCTGACTTCAAGGCGATGCGCGAGGCGCTGCGCCGCATGGCCCGCGGCAACATCATCGGTATCTTTCCCGAGGGCGGCCGAACCGCGCCCGGGGAAGTGCGCCCCGTGCAGCACGGCGTCGCGGTGCTGGCCCACAAAGCGCAGGTCCCGGTGCTGCCCGTGGGAATCTCAGGGACCAGGCCGCTGTTCACCTGGTGTGGATGGGTCCCGATTCCAAACCAGGTGGTCATCCGCTTTGGGCCGACAATCGCCCCACCCCCCACCGGGCGCCTGACCGATGCGGACCGCGAGGAGTTCACTCAGCGGATAATGGCGGCTGTACGGGGGCTTGCCCGCGCTGACGAAGTCGGTAGAGGCGTTTAGGGTCGGGGCGTGCGCCGGCACCGTGCGTACCGTCCCGCCAAAGATACTGATGGCACACGGCGATTCGGTGGCCTCGCTCGCTCAGACAGGCTACAAATCTCACTGCGCCTGCAACAGGGCTGCCCGGACTGCTGGGTAGCAAGAGCAGACGGCTTGCTGTCGCTCCCAGTAACCCCGTGCGTCTACTGGTGCCCCACGAAGCCCGGCTGTTCCCGCTTGAACGCCAGGTACACGAACAGGTTGAACGTCTTCACGTAATTGACGAACGTGTGCCAGTGGCAGAGTTTCTTTCGGATGTGCGCTTTGATGGTCTTGGTGCGCCAGTAGAAGCGCTTGTAGAATTCCTTGTGCCACCAGAGCAGCTCGTCGTGGGACATGCCGTGCGGCACGAAGACCGGGCGCCAGAAATTATACTGTGAGAAATCCGGATTCAGCGTGCCATACGAGGGCGCCATCTTGAACTGGGGCGTGTTGGGCAGCGGCGTGTTGATCTGCACCGTCACGTCATCCAACGGCAGCGAGCAAGCGAAATCGATGGTCTGCTTGATGGTGGCCGGCGTATCGGTGAGGTGCCCGATGATGAAGAACGCCTTGATTTGCATCCCCGCCTCGTCGGCCCAGTGGACCACGCGGCTCACTTCCTCGGTGGTCATGCCGCGCTGGATGAATTTCAGCACGTCGTCGTTGCCGCTCTCAATCCCCATGCGGATGGACCAGCAGCCCATCTCCTTCATGCGGAACAGCAGGTCGCGGTCCACAACGTCCACGCGGGTCGATGCCGTCCACGCCATGTTGAGCTTGCGCGCCTCCAGCTCGTCCAGGAACTGGTGGGTCTTCTTGTGGCTCACCGTGAAGGTGGTGGCGGCGAAAGCGACCTCGCGCACGCCGAAGTCCTTCTTCATGTGCTCCATTTCGTCCACCAGGTACTTGGGGGACGGGGCGCGGTATTTCTTGCCGGTCACCGCGGCGGAGTCGCAGAAATTGCACTGGAACGGACATCCCCGCGTGGGGATCTGGGTGAATTTCGGCAAATACCTGACGTCAGTCGGCAGCGACGCATAAAGGTGCGTCTTGAACAGGTGGCGGGCCGGGAACGGGATGGTGTCCAGGTCCATCACCAGCGGGCGGCGCGCCGTGAATACCAGCTCCTCGTCGCGCCGGTACACGATCCCCGCCACTTTCGTGGGATCCTCGCCGCGGGCCAGCGTCTGCACCAGCTCCAGGAAGGTGTGTTCGCCCTCGCCCAGCACGCCGTAGTCAAACGCGTCGCAGTCCATTGCGTGGGAGGGGATGGCGGAGATGTGCGGGCCGCCCAGCACCACCGGGACGCTCTTGCCGAACGCCTTCTTGAGGGCCACCGCCACGTCGATGGCGTCAAAGTAAGAGTACGTGGTGGCGCCGATGCCGACCAGGTCCACGCCGTCGCGACGCACCCGCTCGACGATGTCCGCGGCCGACTTGTACTCAGCCGCGGCGTCCACGATGGACACGTCGGTGATGCCGTTCTCAATCAAGACCGCCGCCACATAGCCAAGCCCCAGCGGCATGGCGTTCGCGAACAGGGTTCCGATGACCGGGTTACGACGCTCCTCTTCTTTCAGAGGAGGATTGACCAGCAAGATCTTCATGGTAAAAGGCTCTCAGCGACGACGTCAGGTCACCCCAATATATCAAACCTCGGAGGAACTTTCAAAAACCCGAAGTCACGAGCGGTGTGTGCTACAATAAGGGCCCATGACACGCCGTCTCGCGCTCGCCGCCCTCTTCCTCATTGTGGTCACGGCGGCCGCGCGGGCCGGCTCCGACCCGCAGCGCGAGCGCATTTCCCGCGAATACGCCGCCTACGTCGAGCGGCGCTACGGCGTCGTCGACGCGGACGCGCCCAACGAGCGGATCGCGGCCATCGTCCAGCGCCTGCTCGTGGCCGTCGAGGAGCCCAACTACTCCTGGCGGTTCCGCATCCTCAACAACCCGGAGCCCAATGCGTTCGCGCTGCCCAACGGGTTCATCTACATCCACTCCGGCCTGCTGGAGATGAAGCTCGAGCCCGGCACCGAGGGCGAGGGCGACGAGCGCATCCCCACCGACATCAGCGACGACGAGATCGCCTTCGTGCTGGGCCACGAGATCACGCACGTGGTCCGCAACCACTCCATGCGGCTCGCCCAGGCGGACCGCAATCTCATGAACGTCCTGCGGCGGACGGGCATCGGGCGCAGTCCCCTGGACCGCGTGGTGGGCGGCGTCTTCGACCAGATGATCAGCAGCGGCTTCTCCAGGGAAATGGAGACCGAGTCGGACGAGTGGGGCCTGCGCTACATGGCCGACGCCGGCTTTCGACCGAAAGCTTCCCTGGAGTTTTTCGAGCGGCTCAAGCGCCTGGAGGGCGGCAGGACAAAGTTCCGCCTGTTCCGCAGCCATCCGCGCAGCGCGGATCGCTTCAAGAACGTGAAGAGGTGGCTTGCCGGCATCCCCCAGGAAATCGAGCCGCCGGGCGTGTTCAACGGCGCGCCGAAGGATGGACTGCCCATGGTGTACGTCCCGCTGAAGGCGCTTCCCCGCCAGACGGGCGCCCAGTCGGTCCGCGGGCCGACCTTGAAGGAGCCCGCCGAGTTTGCCACCAGGCCGTCGGAGTCCGTCGTCGTCGTCGACACTCCGGCGCCCGACCTCGTCGAGGAGCTTGCCCGCCGCATGAAGTGGCTTCGGCAGGGATTCAACGTGACGGCCCGCCCGCTGCCGGCGCCCGACGCGGACCTCACCTCGGTGGCACGGGAGCAGTCCGCCGACGTGGTCGTTCAGGTCAGCGTGGATCACTTCACGCACGACAAGATGCCCTGGCCCGGCGGGACGGTCGCGAAGCTGGAGTTGGCCCTCGAAGTGCGCGTGTTGAGCGCGGATGGCACTCCGCTGGCCCCCGCCATCCCCCTGACGGTGCGGCGGGAAGCCACGCTCCAGGCCGGCGAGAGTAGCTACGACGCGCTGTACGACACCCTGCTCAAGGACGCCGCCGAGAAACTGGAGGACCCGGTGACAAAGGCGCTCAAGCCGCTTAAACGCCCGCCGGCTCCGGCGCCCGCGGATCCGCCCAAATAAAAAGAGCCCGCCGTTACGCGGGCTCCTCGAGATTTCTAGCGTCCCGCGCCGACGGGCGTCTTCAATTCCTTGAGACACAGGTAGAAGTCTTTGTAGTCGTAGTCGCCGCCCTTGTGCGTCTCGCGCTCCTTGACGTCCGCCATCTTCTTGGGCGGAGGCACCACGACTCTCTCGCCCGGCGTCCAGTTGACGGGCGTGGCCACGGCGTTGCCGTCCGCGGTCTGCAGCGCGGTCAGGAGGCGAAGCACCTCGTCCACGTTGCGGCCCACGTTCATCGGATAGTAGACCAGCGCGCGCACGGTGCGCTTGGGATCGATGAGGAAGACCGCGCGCACGGTGGCCGTGCTGCTCGCGCCCGGGTGGATCATCCCGTACAGGTTGGACACTTTCATGTTGATGTCCGCGATCATCGGGTAGGGGATCTCCACGCCCATCTTCTCCTTGAGGTTCTGCAGCCAGGCGAGGTGGGAGTGGACGCTGTCCACGCTGATGCCAATCAGCTTCGCGCCCATCTTGGTGAACTCGTCGCTGCGGCGCGCGAACTCCATCAGCTCGGTGCTGCACACCGGGGTGAAGTCGGCGGGATGCGAGAACAGCACGACCCACTCCTTGTCCTGCCACTCGCTGAACGTCATCTCCTCGGAATGCGTGGTGACGGCCTTGAAGTCGGGCGCCGGGTCGCCGATGCGGGGGATTTGCGTGTTTGCTTCAAGCATTTTTCGGTAGCCTCCTCAACCGTCCCGGACGCGCTCGGCGCCTCGGTTCGAATGGCGCTCAACGGCACCGCTCCGACGGTCCGATATGATTTTCGGTCCCCCGGGAAGATCCTGCCTGCGAACCCGCGGGAGGGTCGGGCACCCTTACCAAGGAAAAGAGATGCCGTCTATGACCCTGGCGATCGAAGCGAGCGACGTGCGAAAGGTCTATCATCCAGGGCGCCGCAACGAGATCGTGGCGCTTGCGGGCCTCGATCTGCAGGTGCGCGCCGGCGACGTATTCGGCTTCGTGGGACCCAACGGCGCCGGCAAGACGACCACCGTCAAGATTCTGACCGGGCTGGCCTGGCCCACTTCGGGAAGCGCGCGGATACTCGGGGAGCTGGCCGGGACGGTCGCGGCCCGGACCAACCTGGGATACCTGCCTGAAGTCGCCTCCTATCACGAGTTCATGGCGGTGGGAGAGTTGCTCTCCGTGCACGCGCGGCTGGCCGGCATGCCCGGCGCGGACGTCAAGCGCGCTTGCGACGACGCCCTGGAAGCGGTGCGGCTTACGGATCGGCGCGGCAGCCGCCTTCGCGAGCTTTCCAAGGGCATGCAGCAGCGCTTTGGCATCGCGCAGGCCATGGTGGCGCGCCCACGGCTCTTGATTCTCGACGAGCCCACCTCCGGGCTCGATCCTCTTTCTCAGAAGGAGGTCAAGGACATCATCGTCTCCTTGAAGTCACAGGGAATTACCATTTTTTTCTCCAGCCACAAATTGACCGAGGTCGAGCACATCTGCGATCACATCGGGATCATCCACCGCGGCTGCCTGCTGCGGGCGGCGCCGCTCCAAGATCTGCTGTCGCCGGATGATCGGGTGGTGGTGCGCTTCCACGCCGAGGCCGCCGCCCTGGAGGCCTTGCGGGCCGCCGGGTACAGTCCGGTCCCGGATGACGACGGGCACCGCATCGAGGTGCCGGGCGCGCAAACGGATGCGGTCGTTGACGCGGTGCGCGCGAACCGAGGCCATCTCCGCTCGGTGGAGCAGGCGCGGGTTTCGCTGGAGGACGCGTTCTTTTCGCTGGTGACCGAGGCGGACGCCGCGTGAGCCGCGCGCTGATCGTGGCGCGGCTCTCACTGCTGGAGACGGCGCGCCGGCAATTTTATCTTCTGACGCTGTTTATTGCGTTCGGCCTCTTTGTGCTTCCCGCCGTCGTCAGCGTTTTCGGAATCACCGCTTCCGCGCGCGTGGTAAAGGACGTTTCGCTGACCGTGATGGGCGGCTACGCCGTGGTGTTGGCGGTGTTCCTGGGCGCCACCATCGTTCCCGGGGAGATCGAGCGGCGCACCGCGTTCCCCATCCTGGCGCGTCCCATGTCGCGGGCCGCGTGGCTGTGGGGGAAATGGCTCGGTCTGGTGGGATTTGTCGTGCTGAGTCTGATGCTGATTGGCGCGGTGCACTGCATTTCGGCGTCGATATTTCTGGAAACGGTCGAATGGAGCGTCTGGGAAGCAATCACTCTGTACGGCATGGAAGCGGGCGTGCTGGCCGCGGTCTGCATGTGGTTCTCCGTTTTCTCAAGTCCCGCACTGGCCGCCGTCCTTGGCTTCGCGGTCTATATCCTCGGCGGTTTGTCGGACGCGTTCATCGATACGTTCTTGCGCCCGGCTGAGGGGATTCACATGCCGGCCGGCGTGATGCACTTTCTCAAAGGGTGCCTGCCGGATTTCCAACTCTTTCAAAACAAGAACGCGGTGGTGCACGGCGACGCGATTCCGCTTCCCTATTTCTGGTCGGTGATCGCTTATGGCATCGCCTGGATCGCATTCTTGCACCTGCTCGCCGCGTGGTCGTTCGAGCGCAAGGATCTATGAGACGCGCACTTATCGCGCTGACCATCCTGCTGGCCGTGGCCCGACCCTGCGCCGCGGCACCGGCGCACTCGCACGAAGAAGACATGGCGCCGATCCAGATGTACTACCACAAGAATTTCTTCGGCGAGCCCTGGCGCCAGCCCGGCTATTACCGGATCGTGTTGCGGCAGACCGTGTACGTCCTGGGGGCCGCACTGGTGGTCTTCGGGCTCTTGCGGGCGAGGCGACGCCGTGCGTAACGCCCGGCGCTGGCTGGTGGTTCTTGCGGCCCTGGGGGTTCTCTCCTGGGGACAATCCCAGATCGGCGCGTGGCGACGCACCGTCATTCCAGCGACCGGCCGCACGACCCCGGTGGGCATCCTTCTCGACGCCCTGGGAGACCTGCGCACGTTTCTCGCGCAGCGCCTGTGGTTTGAAACGGATCTCTACCATCACGCCATGGAGGCCCAGGGGATTGCCTGGACCCAGGAGACGGATTTATTGCCGCTCTACCGCATGGTCACGCTGCTCGACCCGCGCTTTGAGAACGCCTATGACGTGGCGGCCTTCCAGCTCGTGATGCACATGAACCGCGCGAAGGAAGGCATGGCCTTCATCGACGAGGGCGTGGCCAACAATCCCGAGAGCTACCTCCTCCACTACACGCGCGCGTTTCTCCTCTTCAAGCAAAAGCGCTATAATGAGGCCATCCGTGACGCCGAGCGCGCCCGTGCGCTTGCCGTGGCGGCCCTGGGGCGGGCCGAGGCGTCGCCAGGCCACGAGCACCAAGAGAATGAGCACCTGGACGTCCTCAACGCCGTCCGCCTCATCGCACATTCGTTTCGGGAGCTGGGGGATCGCGAGCGCGAGCGGCAGACGCTCGAGCTGTGGCTGCGGGTGCATCCCAACGATCCGTACGCCACAAAGAGGCTCACCCAAATCCGCTGACATCGGCAGGGCCCACTCCTGTTGGATTCGAATGGGGGCCGGCCGTGCGGGGTCGCGCGGCAATCCACCTGGAGGTTTTCCGTGAAGCTTCGCCTATCCATCGTGACATGCCTGATCCTCGCGGCCGCAATCGCCTTCCCGCTGGGCGCTCCGGCCCAGAACACGCCGCCGCCGCCGGTCGCGGTCATCAGCCTGGTGTGGGGCGTGGTCACGCTCAAGCACCAGAACGAGGACTACAAGCCGGCCCGCTGGCTGGACGCCATCTTCCCTGGGGATCAGGTGAAGACCGCCGGTCCCGGCTCCAAACTGCTTATCACCTATTTCTTTGACAACCATCAAGAAGTGCTTTCGATGGACAGCGAAGCGCGAGTGGATCCCACCGGCCTCACTTCGCTTTCCGGCCCGGCGATCCGCAAGGATCCGGCGCGCAACCCGTTCAGCAACGGCGTGCAGAGCCCGTTCGTCTACTCCCACCGCTTGATCCAGGCCGACTTCAAGGGGGCCGACGATCCCACCGCGATGGACCGCGAGAACGCCTACATTCAAGCGAGAGTGCGCTCGGTGGATCCGATCACGTTCGCCTGGCTTCCCCAGAAAGGCGTGCCGAATTACCAGCTCCAGATCTGGGACGCGAACAACAGCTTGATGATGGGCTTTGACAGCAAGACCCCGAAGGTGAAGCTCAAGCCCGCCCAGTCCAACAAGCTCTTCACCGGCACCGTGTACACCTGGGGCGTGACCGCGCCCGGCAACGCCACCGTGGTCCCCAACTACCAGTTCATGTACATGTCAAACCCGCAAAACAGGTGGTACACGGAGACGGTGAACAATTTCCAGAGCCTGCGCAAGCGCGGCCAGCTGCAGCGCAGCGACTATACCGATTACCTGCTCATCAGCGCGCAGTTCGTGCGCGTGGATGACGTGCTCAACCTCGCGCGGGAAATCGCGGCCATGGATACCAAGAATCCGGGCGCCTTCCGCGCGCTGACCCGTGCCTACCTCGCCAAGGGTTGCCCGGCGCACGCCAGGCAGGCGTACGACACGGAAATCCAGCTGGGCGGCGAGGACCCGATCTATCCTTAGGAGATTATTGAAATGACAAGAATCTGCAGTCTTTTGCTGGTGGCGCTCCTGCTTGCGGTGGCGCCCGCGCACGCGCAGTACGACGGGCTCACGCTGCTCGGCGCCGGGGATCCATTCCGCGACGAGAGCGGCGCCACCTTGACCCTCTACGGCTTCAAGACCAAGTACCAGGAGCCGATCGTCGGGTTCTACTTCACCAAGGGAGACACCCAGGTGCGCTTCTACGCGAATGCTGCCACGTGGGACAAGCTCAAGCAATTGTTCATCAAGACGCGCGATCAGTGGGCCACCATCGGCGCCACCGATTTCGCGATGATGGGCTCGGTGAAGAGCTACCGCATTGCGAACAAGACGTCGATCATGCGGGTCAGCATCGAGGGCTCAAACCCGCTACAGGGCAAGCAGCTTCTGATTTCCGCCATGGGCGGGCCGAGCCAGATCGAGCGGGTCTTTGTGGACATGGATCAGCAGAACGTGGCCGGCTTTGTGGAGCAGCTCTACAGGGTCGATGGGTACCTGAAGGGCGCTGGCGGCCAGTAGGCCACTACTCCAGCGGCACCGGGATGGCGCTCTACGCGGGCGCCACTTTTATTTCCACCCAGGTTTCGAGCGTCTCGCCCGGCGCGACGTGCGAGACGTCGTTGCCCGTGTTGAGGGCGTCGCCCCGGGCGGTCCAGGGCTCCACGCAGCAGAACGGCTTGCCGGGCTGGGTCCACACGACGACGTACTTGTAGGGCGCCCCGGCGCTCAGGCGAATCTGGCGGCCGGCGTGCAGCGTGCCTTCAGGTGTTGTCGCATTCACGAAGCAGAGGTCCACGCCGGCCTCGAGGTTGATTGTACTGGGCCGCGTCTCCGGCGTGCCGTAGGGATTCTGGGCGACCAGCGTGGCCGGCACGTCCACCGTCACGCGAGCGTTGTCGTCGGTGGCAAAATAAGGATGCACGCCGAGCGTCATGGGCATCGGAGCGCTCCCGCGATTCTCCACGGTCTGGCGGACGTGCAGCCCGCGGTCGATCAGGCGATATTCGAAGCGCGCTTCAAAATCGTGGGGATATTGCGCGCGGGTTTCTTCGGTGGAATTGAGCGCCATGGTGACGGAGCCGCCCCCGCGCGCCGCGACTCGCCAGGGAAGGTTGCGCGCGAAGCCGTGCTGTTTCATGTGAAACACGCGGCCGTCGACGCGCCATTCGTCGTCGCGCAGGGGCCCGCAGATGGGAAACAGGATCGGCATGCCGCCGCGCACGCTCTTGGTGGGATCTTCCAGGGTGGCCGGATCGAGGTAGAAGAGCTCGGTGCCGTCGACGGTCAGGCTGGTGAGGATGCCGCCACGGGCTGGCGCGATTTCCAGGGCGGAATTTCCAGTGGAGACGCCGACCGTTTCGACCGCGGCGCTCACGGCTCCACGCCCAGTTCACGGAGTTTCGCGGCGAGTCGGTCGAGTGGCTCGGACATGGGAAGGCCTCCTTTTGTACGCCTTACAAGAGGTTTCGCAGCGGCGCCGAGCCTCCCTTTCCGCGCACGCTTCTCCGGTTGCTCTCGCATCACCGCCGCGCCTTCGGCGCCACGTGCACGCGATTGAGGTTGAGCACGTCGGTCACTCCGTGCTTCACGAAGCGTGCCCACAAACGGTCCGTGCCGTGGTCGAGCTTGTACTTCATCTCCTCGGGAAGCAGCGGCCACACTCCCAGGAAGCGTATCGTGCGGTTCCCCCGTTCCAGCGTCCAGAACGGCTCCGGCGTGGAGATCGGCGGAAGCAGGACCACGCCCGTGAAGTCGGTGTGTCCGATGGGCTGGGCTGGCTCGCCGTTGGGAATCGAGTGCCCGATGTCGAGGAAGGTGTCGTACTGGTGCGGCAGCCGCGCCAGGTCGCGGAGCCACTGGATGGGCCAGGTGGCGCTGCCCGGGGTCATGCGCGCGCCGCACCGCCCGGTCAGCGGCCAGTCGGCCGGCAGGCACATGACAAGCTCGGCGTAGATCAGCGTCTCGTGGTCCTCGCAGGGGACGCGCATGGGCGCCGCCGACATCCCGGACGTGATCAGCGTGTAGTGAGGCCGCCCGGCGCGGGGCGGTACCACGTGGACGTCAACGTGGACGTACAGCGAGTCCTCCTCGTGGTACACCCATCCGACGGGGCCCAGGTAGCGCTTGACGTGCGTGCTGACATCGCGGATCAGCGAGTGCTCGACGATCGCGGGAGAGTGCGCCGCCACGGACGTGGTGTGACGGACGATGCGGGAACGGATAGCAGTGCGGTTGGCCATTTGAGTTCACCTCAGCTCTAGAATGTGGGCTGAGGATACTCCGAAAAGATGTTAACTTCTGTAGACGGGATTTGGCCGAGATGTAAAAAAGGATCGCATTTCCGGTGAAGATTATTCAATGCCCCGGCGGCGCCAGGATAGGCGGCTTGCGGTGTTTGTCCTTGATGCGCTGCAGCTCGATCTCGGAAATGAGGATGCTCGGGGAAATCGTGGTCACCGGGACCCAGCCGGATTCGGCGCCGCAGTAAGCGTGGTGGGCCTGGTAGTCCTTGCCGGAGAGGATGACCTTGTTCACGCTCATCAACGGTGTGCCGATGAACTCCACTCCGCGCACCAGGGTTTCTTCGCCAGTGCGGGCGTCCACCTTGTAGACCATGCGCGGGGTGCCGCTGAAGGCCTGGAACTCGTAGCGGGCCGTGTTCGTCTCGCCTGAGGAGACGGTGTGGATGCGCAGGCCGAAGGGCTTCTTCTGGCGTCGGGCCTCCTCCATCAGCGCCGTTTTCAGCTTCTTCTGGGAGACGCCGTTCTTGCCGCGCACGATGAGATTGGCCATGCGGGCCATGGGATCTTCGTAATACTGATGCCGACCGTGGCCGTTGGAGTGGAGGAATTTCTCGGCGGGCGTGCGGCTGAGCAGGTAGTTCTCCAGCACGCCGTCCTTCACGAGCCTCACCTTTTGCGCGGGGACGCCCTCGTCGTCGAAGCGGTACGAGCCCCACACCGAGCGCCCCTCGAATTCCTCCATGGACGGATCGTCGAAAATGGAGATGAATTCCGGCAAGATTCTCTGACCGAGCTTGCCGGCGAAGGTATGCCCTTCCTCGTCGGAGGTGAACCGCTCGCCCTCCATGCGGTGCCCGATGGCCTCGTGAAAGAATACTCCGGAAGCCTCCGGATCAAGCAGCGCGGGCCCGGAATATGGCGCCAGGATGGGCGCTTCCCGCAGGCGGCTGAGATCTTCCGCCATGTTTTCCAGGGCGGCGCGCATCTCGTCTTCGCCGGGGAATTCCTCGGTGCGCCGGAAATACGCCTGCCAGTCGTTGTCGAGCGGCATTCCGTCCGGCGCGAGGCTGTCGGCTTCGGCGGTGATCTGGTAGAAGAGATCCTCGGAGATGATTTCCGACCCCTCGGTATTGACGTAATAGCGAACTTCCTTGACCGCCTTGATCTGAAGCCAGGAATACACCAGGTGGGGATATTTCTTGAAGACGGTGGTGCAGCGGCGGATCAGGCCCTCCCACTCGCCGGGCTTGTAGGGGAGCGTGAGCGGCCTGTCCACGTGCTTATGGGGCTGCTCGTGGGAAAAGTCGGCGGTGCTCTTGCGGGAGACGACCTCCTTGAGCATGCGGCTCTTCTTGTTGAAGAGCTGGGAGAGGGCCTCCTTGTACTTCATGTCGGTGAGCCGCCAGATGGCTTCCCGAATCGCCAGTGGATCGTTGTCGAGGGGGCCGTTGACGTAGCGGTAGGAGTCTTCCTCGCGCAGGTTGAGCGTCAGCCCGCCGGAGATGGTGTTGTCGAACTCGTGCGACCCGACGCGGACCTCGGCGTAGATGTTGCGGTACTTCTCGGCGGGCCCGCTGTAGTAGACCGTCCCGTAGTTGCCCCAGGTGTTGTAGATCTCGAACTCGCGGACCAGGTAGCTGAGGAAGTAAGGTTTCTCGAAGTTGGCCAGCCCGATCTCGCCCTGGGCCCGCTTCATCTCTTGCTTGATGGCCTTCAGGACGGCCAGCCGCGAATCCCGCGAATTCATGCGGGCCGTCTTCAAAGTTCACATTCTATTAACCTCTCGAGGCCCGGACCGTGGCATGATAGGGGTCCCGTGAGATCAAGCAGGTTCCGGCGCCACGTGGCGCGGAAATCCCTGGGAGTGACATCAACATGAAGTGGCAGCGAATGCGGAAGGGCGCCCGCGCGCTCCTGTTGTGGACGGCGCTGCTGTGCGCGTCGCTCTCGCCGGCCCTGGCCAAGGACGCCATCTTCTCCTGCTTCTTCGCCGGGACGACCACCGACGGCAGCCTCTTCGTGGCCACCAGTCCCGAGGACATCAGCGGATCCCACCGCGTCAAACTGTGGGGCGTGAAGCCGGCCCGCAAGGCGACCTCATCCACGGCCTACAACAAGTACATCCAGAAGATGCTGGGCGGCTACCTGCTGCACGTTCGCATCAAGAAGCGCCTGGAAGAGAAGTCCATCCCCGCCATGGTGGGCGAGGTGATGATCGTCCAGGGCAACACCTACCAGAATCTCAACAAGGCCATCCTGCGCGACGGCTACGGCGAGGTGACTTCCGAGGCCCCCGCCTCCTACGCCAACTTCCAGAGCTACGCCCAGCGCAAGGGGCTCGGTGTCTGGTCCACCGGCCGCCCCCGCTGGATCCTCCCCGAGCTGCCCAGGGAAGAAGTGGCGATGCAGGGCGTCATCACCGACCGCGACAAGACGATTCAGCAGTACGGGATTCCCAACTATTCCAACCGCACGCTGATTCCCGATAATTATTCGATTCTCCAGTATCACATCTACATCACCGATTTCTACCTTCGCGAGGGTCAGGTATTCATCTACCGCGACGGCAAGCTTGTGAACAAGCAGGCCT